>DASURT010000313.1:0-2417 GCA_036375515.1 Sphingomicrobium sp. | reverse complement strand
GGGCGCCCCTGGGCGCTTCTCCCGCCCAGGTCCGGGCGGTGATCCGCTCGCCTTTTAGGACGGCGCGCAGATAGTCGATCTCATGCCGCACCACGACCCAGACGAAATCGTCCTGGTGCGCGGGGTCGGCGACGCTGCGCCAATGGGCGACGGCGACCTGTTCCATCCACTGCACCCAGACGGCATTGTTGACGTGGCCGAGCTCGTCGATGTGCTCGGGCCCGGCCGTGAACGTCATCTGGAAGACCGGCCGCGTCATCTAGCCCTCTCCCGCGCGCGGGAGAGGGGTGGGTGAGGGTTTTGCCTCTCGGCTTTCTTCGCACGCAGCAAGGATATCGCCGAGGACCGCATCGGTCTGTTGCAGGATGTCGTTGTTCCAGAAGCGCAAGACTTTCCACCCAAGCGCTTCAAGATATGCCGTGCGCGGCCGATCGCGACTGTCATCGTGCTGTCCGCCATCCGCTTCGACGATGAGTTTGAGGTCAGCGCAGGCGAAGTCGGCGATGAACGGTCCGATTGTTGCCTGGCGACGGAACTTGAACCCGCCGAGATTTCGATTGCGCAGACGATACCAGAGCCGCCGTTCAGCGTCGGTGGATTCGCGCCGCAGCGGACGGGCGTGTGGATTCGACTCTCCTATTGTCGCCATGATGGTTCCCGGAAGGAAATAACCCTCACCCGCTCGCCTATCGGCGAGTCGACCTCTCCCGCATGCGGGAGAGGTGTACAAGTCACTTCCCCACCTGCGTCAGGATGAAGGCATAGGTCTCGGCGATCTCATGGAGCTTCTCCCACCGGCCCGACTTGCCGCCGTGACCGGCGCCCATGTTGGTCTTCAACAGAAGGATGTTGCGGTCGGTCTTGGTCGCGCGGAGCTTCGCCGCCCATTTGGCCGGCTCCCAATAGGTCACGCGCGGGTCGGTAAGGCCGCCGGTGATCAGCATCGGCGGATAGTCTTGCGCCGTCACATTGTCGTAGGGGCTGTAGCTCCGGATGAGGTCGAACGCCGCCTTGTCGGTGATCGGATCGCCCCATTCGGGCCACTCGCCCGGCGTCAGCGGCAGCGTGTCGTCGAGCATCGTGTTGAGCACGTCGACGAACGGAACGTCGGCGACCGCCGCGCCCCACAGCTCGGGGTCGCTGTTGGCCACCGCGCCCATCAGCTCGCCGCCGGCCGAGCCGCCGTTGATCGCGATGTTCCCAGCCTTGGTGAACTTCGCCGCGGCCAGGCCCTTGGCGACGTCGACAAAGTCGTTGAACGTATTGGTCCGCTTGCTGAGCTTGCCGTCGAGGAACCATTTGTAGCCGAGGTCGTCGCCGCCCCGGATGTGCGCGATCGCGCAGGCCCAGCCGCGGTCCAAGAGGCTGATCCGGTTGGAGTTGAACACGGGCGGGATCGCGTGGCCGTAGGCTCCGTACGCGTAAAGAAACAGCCGGCCATCGCCGTTCTTCTCGAAGCCCTTCCGGTACACGACCGAGACGGGCACCTTCACCCCGTCGCGCGCGTCGACCATCAGCCGTTCGGTCGCATATTGCGCGGCGTCGTAGCCCGACGGGATCTCCTGGACCTTGCGAACCTCGAGCTCGCCGCTTTCGGGGTGATAGTCATAGGTGGTCATCGGAGTGACCATCGACGAATAGCCGAGGCGATAGGCTTCCGGCGCGAACTCCGAATTGCCGAGGAAGAAGGCGCTGTAGCTCGCTTCGGCAAAGGGAATGCGCGTTTCGTCGCCCGCGTAGGTGCGTAAGGTCAGCCGATCGAGGCCCTCGAACCGGCTGCTGATCGCGAGATGGTCGCGATAGGCGCTGACTCCGGTCAGATAGACGCGATCCGAACCGGGGATGACCGTTCCCCATTCCTCGGGTCGCGCGGGGTCGGCTTCGGCGAGCCGGAAGTTCACATGGTCGTCGTTGGTGTGGACCCAGAGTTTCCCGTGCGCCGCATCGACATGATACTCGCGGTTCGGCTCGCGGCGGGAAATCAGCGTCAGCGGCTGGCCGGGATCGTCGGCCGAGACGAAGCGGACCTCGCTGGTCGCATTGTCGCCGGTCGAAACGAAGATCAGGCTCTCGTCCTTCGATTTATGGACACCGACGCTGAACCCGAGTTCCTCGGTCTCCTCGTAGAGCGTGACGTCTTCGCCGGTCGGACGCCCGAGCCGGTGGTAGCGGGCGCGATAGCTTCGCCAATTGTCGTTGACCTCGGTGAACACGATTCCGGCGCTGTCGCTGGTCCAGACGGGCTGGCCGATCCCGACGTCGGTGACGGTCTCGAGGTCCTTGCCGGTCGCAAGGTCGCGGACCCTCAGCTGGAAGCGCTCCGAGCCGTTGTCGTCGACGAGCGTCGCGAGCAGCTTGCCGTCGGGGCTGACCTCGAGCGCGCCGAGCCGGAAATAGTCCTTGCCCTCGGCCTCGGC
>DASURT010000312.1:0-2677 GCA_036375515.1 Sphingomicrobium sp. | reverse complement strand
GTTCGCGAGGTCACCTTCCTCGAACCGATGCGCGCCAACATCCTTGCCAACCGCCGCAGGGTGCCACCGCGCGGGATTGCGGGAGGCGGCGATGCGCACCCCGGGCGCAACTGGGTCGAGCGCCTGGACGGTCAGGTCGAGATGTTGACCGGGACCGATTCCGCGGACGTCCGGCCAGGCGATCGCTTCGTGATCGAAACGCCCGGCGGTGGAGGGTTCGGCACTCCCTCTCCCGCGAGCGGGAGAGGGTTGGGGTGAGGGTCTTTCTTCGCCCGCGACCAACCCTCACCCCGCTCGCCTACCGGCGAGTCGCCCTCTCCCGTGCATGGGAGAGGGGATCATGACGAACTACCTCCCGCTCCTCGGGATCGCGCTCGTCGTCCTCGGCTTCGCGCTGCGATTCAACCCGCTGCTCGTCGTCGCGGTCGCCGCAATCGCCACGGGATTGCTCGGGGGAATGGATTTCGGGAAAGTGCTCGCCACGCTCGGCAAGGCGTTCAACGACAATCGCTACGTGTCGATCGCGTGGATCGTGCTGCCGGTAATCGGCATGCTCGAGCGCTACGGGCTTCAGCAGCGCGCGCGAACGTTGATCGGGCGAATGCGCGCGGCGACGACCGGCCGGCTGCTGATCGTCTATCTCGCGTTCCGGCAGATTTTTGCCGCGCTCGGACTGACCTCCGTGGCAGGCCATCCGCAGACCGTGAGACCGCTCGTCGCGCCCATGGCCGAAGCGGCCGCGGAGAAGCAGCATGGCAAGCTGGACGAGGGCACGTCCGAACGGGTGAAGGCCATGTCCGCGGCGACCGACAATGTCGGTCTGTTCTTCGGCGAGGACATTTTCATCGCGATCGCGTCGATCCTGCTGATTCAGGGTTCGCTCGCGAATTTCGGCATCCACCTCACTCCGCTCCAGCTGTCGGTCTGGGCGATCCCGACCGCAATTTGCGCTTTCGTGATCCACGGCGCACGGCTGCTGCTGTTGGATCGAGCCTTGGCTCGTCACCCCCGCGAAGGCGGGGGTCCCGCTCCCTTCAAGAACAATCGGGATTCCCGCTTGCGCGGGAATGACGAAGCATGATCAATCTTCATTGGCTCTACGTGTTCGCGGGCGCGGTATTCGCCGCCTTCGCGATTTCGAGCGCGCGGGACGGCACGAACCCGAAGCGCTGGGGCAACGCGGCCTTCTGGGGGCTGCTTGGCGCGAGCTTCTGGTTCGGCGATTTTATCGGCGACATCGGCAATGGCGTGCTGGTGCTCGCACTGGTTGGCATCGCCGGCGCGCATTTCCTTGGTCACGGGTCGAAGCCCTCAACGAGCGTCGAGGAGCGCGAGCGGCTTTCCGACCGGCTCGGCAACACGCTGTTCCTGCCCGCCCTGGTGATCCCGTTCACCGCTTTCGTCGGGAGCCTGCTGTTCAACTACACACCACTCAGGGACAGCGGCCTCATCGATCCCAAGTCGGTGACGCTGGTGCTGCTCGGCGCCGGAGTGATCATCGCCTTGATCGTCGGTTACGCCTGGCTCCGCCCGCCCGCCGGCGCGCCGGTCGAAGAGGGCAGGCGGCTGATGGATTCGATCGGATGGGCGGCGGTGCTTCCCCAGATGCTTGCGGCGCTGGGCGCGGTGTTCGCCGCGGCAGGGGTCGGAACGACCATCGGCGCGCTCGCGGGCGCGATCATCCCGCACGGCAGCATCTTCCTCGCGGTCGTCCTCTATGCGCTCGGGATGGTCGTCTTCACGATGATCATGGGCAACGCCTTCGCGGCCTTTCCCGTGATGGTCGCCGCGATCGGGGTCCCGATCCTGATCCACCAGGACGGCGGCAACCCCGCCGTGATCGGTGCCGTGGGAATGCTCGCCGGCTTCTGCGGCACCTTGATGACCCCCATGGCGGCCAATTTCAACATCGTCCCGGCGGCACTGCTGGAGCTCAAGAATCAATATGGCGTGATCAAGGCCCAGATCGGGACCGCGATCCCGCTGTTGATCGCCAACATCCTGATCCTCTATTTCGGAGCGTTCCGATGAGCACGCGCCTGGACTCCAAGACAGCATCGAAGTTGGCAGGCATCGCGCTTGGCCATGTGACGAAGGAATATCCACACAAGCTCGACCATGTGCTGGGCGGCGACGAGGATGCCCTGCCGCCGCGCGAGTTGCACCCGATCTTCCACGGCAGCTTCGACTGGCACAGCTGCGTCCACGGCTGGTGGACGTTGCTCACTCTCAGACGGATGTTTCCGGGCATGGAGCAGGCGGACGCGATCGCGAGCCTGGCCGACGGCAGTTTCACGAGCGAAAAGATGGTCCACGAGATCGCCTATCTCGAACGACCGCTGAGCCGCGGGTTCGAGCGCCCCTACGGGTGGGCGTGGCTGCTCTACCTGCACCTGGAGGCGACCCGCCACGCCGACAAGATCTGGGGCGCGGAACTGGAGCCGCTCGCTCGCGCCTTCGCCGAGCGCCTGCGCGATTATCTCGGAGTCCTCACCTACGCGATCCGCGTCGGGACCCACTTCAACACCGCATTCGCGCTAGCCCTGTCGCTCGAATGGGCGGAAGCATTCGATCGGCCGCTGGCAGTGCAGATCAGGGACCGCTCGCTGCACTGGTTCGGCGCCGACCGCGACTGCCCGGCTTGGGAGCCGGGCGGCGACGAGTTCCTCTCACCCGC
>DASURT010000311.1:0-3827 GCA_036375515.1 Sphingomicrobium sp. | reverse complement strand
CCTTCCATCCACCACTCGGCCATCGTCTCGCCGGGGTGCTGGCGCGCGTAGAGCCAGACGTTCAAGGGCCCGTCGCCGAGCTCGAGGCAGTCGATGTCCTGCCCGTCGAGGCTCTTGCCCAGCGAGGAATGCCTAACGCCTTCCAGCGCCGCGGTCTGGGTCACCAAATCGTGGTGCCGCTCCATCGAATAAGGCGCAAAATACGCGATCCACACGAGGTCCCGCGGCGGGGTCAGCTTCATCGTGAGCACGCCGTCGGCGTAACTCGTGTCCGAAATCCGGACCCATTCCTCGCGATCGAGGGACATCACGCCCTTGTAACCGGGCCATCCGTGCGGATAGGCCGAACCGGCGCAATTCAGGATGCGCAACGTCACCTCCCGGCCCGCAGCGCCCGCGAGGCGGAAATAGAACCACTGGTAGAAGTCGCTCATGTGGTCCTTGACGATGTCGAGATCGACCCGATCGCCGTCCACCTTCACGACGCGGATATTGCCCGCATCGAATGCGCTCGAAATCGTCAGTGCCATCGCCTCATGTCCGCATGCTGCCGGAGGAAAGCGCGCGTGATAGACGAAAATGGGTGACCCGCAACCTTGCGCCCGCAACATCGCGCGGCTTGGCAGCGGCCGCCCGGCTGGCTAGCGGCTGATCGCATGACCAAGGTTCCAGTGCTTGTGACCGGCGGCGCCGGCTATATCGGAAGCCACGCGGTGCTGGCGCTGAGGGATTTAGGTTGGCCGGTCGCGGTCATCGACGACCTGTCGAACGGCACGCGCGAGGTCGTTCCCGAGGGAGTGCCCTTTTACCACGGGTCGATCGCCGAGCGGGTGATTCTCGACAGCATCCTCGACGAGCAGAGGATCGGAGCGATCATGCATTTCGCCGGTTCGATCGTCGTTCCGGAATCGATCGAAAAGCCGCTAGATTATTATCGCAACAACACGGTGGCGACGCACAATCTGATCAGCGCGGGGGTTGCCGCGGCCGTCCCGCATATTCTCTTTTCGTCGACCGCCGCGGTCTATGGCGCCCCGGAGCGCGTGCCGATCGAGGAGGGCGATCCCAAGGTACCGATCAATCCCTACGGCGCGTCCAAGCTGATGACCGAGCGCATGCTCGAGGATGCGTCGGCCGCTCATCCGTTCAACTATGGCGCGCTCCGCTACTTCAACGTCGCGGGCGCCGATCCCAAGGGAAGGGCGGGGCAGATGGGCAAGGGCTCGACCCATCTGATCAAGGTCGCGGTCGAGGCGGCGACCGGCAAGCGCGACCATGTCGCCGTTTACGGGACCGACTATCCGACGCCCGACGGGACCTGCATTCGCGACTATATCCACGTCAGCGACCTCGCCGCCGCGCACGTCGCGGCGCTCGAGCGGCTGATCGAGCGGCCGAACGAGAATCTCGTGCTCAACTGCGGCTATGGCAAGGGCCTCTCGGTGCTCGAAGTGCTCGACTCGGTCGACCGGGTGGCCGGGACGCCGGTGCCGCGCGTGACGGAGGGTCGAAGGGCGGGCGACCCGCCGATGCTCGTCGCGTCGAACCAAAGGCTGCTCGACACGCTCGGCTGGCGGCCGTTAAACGACGACATCGACGCGATCGTCGGCCATGCGCTGGCGTGGGAGCGCAAGCTCTCGGGACATGCCGGCTGACCGCGTCCTGGCGATCGACCAGGGCACGACCTCGACGCGTGCGATCCTGTTCGATTCCGGCGGATCGCGAATCGCTTCGGCCCAGCGCGAGCTGACCCAGCATTATCCGCGCCTCGGCTGGGTCGAGCACGATCCGGACGAGATCTGGCGGACCGTCGTCGAGACCGTGCGCGAGGTGCTGAGCAAGACGGGGCCGTCGCGGGTCGCGGGAATCGGGATCACCAACCAGCGCGAGACCGCGGTGGTATGGGACCGCGCGACCGGCGAGCCGATCCATCGAGCGATCGTGTGGCAGGATCGGCGCACCGCCGAACGCTGCGCCGAGCTCAAGGCGGGAGGAGCCGAGCCCCTGGTCCGGGCCAGGACCGGCCTCCTCCTCGACCCCTATTTCTCCGCGACCAAGATCGCCTGGATCCTCGATTCCGTGCCCGGAGCGCGCGAGCGCGCCGAGCGCGGCGAGCTCGCCTTCGGGACGATCGACAGCTTCCTCCTGTGGCGGCTGACCGGCGGAAGCGTCCACGCGACCGACGTCACCAACGCGAGCCGGACGATGCTGTTCGACATCCGCGACGGACGTTGGGACGACGAGCTCTGCCGCCTGTTCGATGTGCCCGGGTCTCTTCTTCCCGAGGTGCGCGATAACAGCCACATATTCGGGCTGACGGCGGAGGGCCTGTTCGACGCGCGGCTTCCGATCGCGGGAATGGCGGGCGACCAGCAGGCGGCGCTGTTCGGCCAGGGCTGCGTCAAGCCCGGAATGATCAAATCGACCTACGGGACGGGCTGCTTCATGCTGCTCAACACGGGGGAAGCGGTGGTCGAGTCCCGGCACCGGCTGCTCACGACGCCGGCGTACCGGCTGGACGGGACGACGCATTACGCGCTCGAAGGCTCGATCTTCGTCGCGGGCGCGGCGATCAAGTGGCTACGCGACGGGCTCGGCGTCATCGCCGATGCCGCCGAGACGGACAGCATGGCGACGCGCGTCCCCGACAGCCACGGAGTCTATATGGTCCCGGCCTTCGTCGGCCTGGGAGCGCCCTATTGGGACCCGGACGCGCGCGGAGCGATCTTCGGTCTGACGCTCGGCGCGACCGGAGCGCACCTCGCCCGGGCGGCGCTGGAGGCGGTCGCCTACCAGAGCCTCGACCTCACCCGGGCGATGGTCGCGGACGGCGCCGCCGCTCCGGCCGCAATCCGGGTCGACGGCGGAATGGCCGCGAACGACTGGCTGTGCCAGTTTCTCGCCGACATTCTCGATGTGCCCGTGGACCGGCCGCCGAACCTCGAGACCACGGCGCTGGGCGCCGCCTGCCTTGCCGGCCTCGCGACCGGCATCTGGGCGGACATCGAAAGCCTCCCGGAATGGTCGTCTCGCGCGGACCGGTTCGAACCCAGGATGAACGGCGCGGACCGGCAGCGCCTGATCGCCGGCTGGCGCGATTCGGTCGGGAGAACGCTCAAGGAACGAACCAACCTTGACTTGAACCGGCCCGCTCTCTAGGTGAGCCGCCGGTTTTCACGAACCTTCCAGCACCATGTAACGCAAGAGACGAGCAGGCGCCCGGCCATGAAGATTCGCAATTCGCTAAAGTCGCTGAAGTCGCGCCACCGCGACTGCCGGGTCATCCGCCGACGCGGCCGCACCTACGTCATCAACAAGACGAACCGCCGCTTCAAAGCGAGGCAAGGCTAAACTCCGGGGGAGCTTAGGCTCCCGAACTCGGCAGGGCTAAGCCCAACCCCGGCGGGCTTTGCCGTGCGCCTCGTCGCGCGGCCGAACTCCCATTTCTTTCAAATGGCCCTGTATGAAGGTCAGCCCCGGTTCACGTCGCCTGGGGTAGAGAGGACCATGAGGAGTCGTGTGAGCATGCGGATTGCGAGGACATTGCTGACGCTTGGCGGCGCCGCGCTTGTCGCGGCGGCGGGCGGTGCGGCCGCGGCTCCGTCCCAGGACCAGGCCACGCCGAAGGGCTGGAGCTACGAGATCAAGGACGGCAAGCGCGTTCCAAAGGGCAACCGCGTCGTCAACAAGGACGGCAGCTGGCGCGAGGAAATCCGCCAGGGCAAGTGCGTTACCATCAAGGAAAAGTCCGCGGCGGGTGAATATAAGGAAACCCGGCGCTGCGACCAGTAGTGACGACAGGCTGGCTAGCCCGCGTTCACGATATT
>DASURT010000310.1:0-2975 GCA_036375515.1 Sphingomicrobium sp. | reverse complement strand
GCCGACGGCCGGGTCGAGATCACCAGCATGAACCACGGCTTCGCGGTCAAGCGCGGCGGGCTGCCGAAGAATGTGCGCGAGACGCACGTGTCGCTGTTCGACGGGTCGAACTGCGGGCTCGAGCTCACCGACCGCCCGGCGTTCAGCGTGCAATATCACCCGGAGGCGAGCCCGGGCCCGCAGGACAGTTTCTATCTGTTCGAGAAATTCGTGGGGGCGATGCGGTGAGGACTTCCCTTGCCGCTTGCAGCACGCTGGCGCTCTCCGCCTGCGTGACTCCGCAACTGCACACGCCCGAGCAGCTCAACTCGGTCGCGCTCGGCTGCGGGCTGGCGCTCGGCGAGCTGATCCAGGACGAGAGCGAGAAGAAGCTGCTGCTGATGATCCGCCAGGAACCTTCGCCCGAGCAGCGCGTCTGCGTCGCCAAATGGGCCCGCCGCAACGGCCTCAAGGCCGTGTTCGTGAATATGGAGTTTCCGTCGTGAGGGGCGGGTGCCCCTTTCCCTCTCCCCATCGCGGGAGAGGGTGGCGCGCGTCAGCGTGCCGGGTGAGGGGGCGTGGCCAGAGCCTCCTCTATTCTAGTCCAGACGCCATCGAGATTCTGCAACACATCGTTGTTCCAGAAGCGGATCACGCAGAAGCCTTGGTTCTCCAGGTAAGCGGTTCTGCAGGCATCGCCTTCCGGAGTGTGCTGCCCGCCATCCACTTCGATGATCAGGCGGCGCTCGGGACAGAGGAAATCGACGATGTAACCGTCGATCTCGACCTGCCGGCGGAACTTGAACGCACAAAGCTGTCGGTTGCGAAGGACGGTCCAAAGCTTGCGCTCGGCGTCGGTCGAACTGCGTCGAAGCGCTCGCGACCTGCTCGTCAAATGATGTTGCCTAGCCAAATCGCCCCCTCACCCCGGCGCTATCGCGCCGACCCTCTCCCGCGGAGGGGAGAGGGAATTTGCGGATGCGTCAATGCCTAAGCGCACCGACATCCAATCGATCCTGATCATCGGTGCCGGGCCGATCGTCATCGGCCAGGCAGCGGAGTTCGATTATTCGGGAAGCCAGGCGGTCAAGGCGCTGAAGGCCGAAGGCTATCGAGTCATCGTCGTCAATTCGAACCCGGCGACGATCATGACCGATCCCGAGCTTTCGGACGCGACCTATATCGAGCCGGTCACTCCGGCGATCCTCGCCAGGATCTGCGAGAAGGAGCGGCCCGATGCGATTCTTCCGACGATGGGCGGGCAGACGGCGCTCAACACCGCGCTGGCGCTCCATAAGGATGGGACGCTCGACCGCTTGGGCATCGAGCTGATCGGCGCCAATGCCGAGGCGATCGAGAAGGCCGAGGACCGCTTGAAGTTCCGGCAGGCGATGGACCGGATCGGGCTCGAAAGCCCGCGCTCGGCGATCGCGCACAACCTCGACGAAGCGCTCGAGGCGCTCGAGCCGGTCGGCCTGCCGGCGATCATCCGCCCGAGCTTCACGCTCGGCGGCACCGGCGGCGGGATCGCCTACAACCGCGACGAGTTCGAGGCGATCGTCCGCGGAGGGCTTGAAGCCAGCCCGACCACGGAGGTGCTGATCGAGGAATCGGTGCTCGGCTGGAAAGAATTTGAGATGGAGGTCGTCCGCGACAAGGCGGACAACGCCATCATCGTCTGCTCGATCGAGAATATCGATCCGATGGGCGTCCATACCGGCGACAGCATCACCGTCGCACCCGCGCTGACGCTGACCGACAAGGAATATCAGCGCATGCGCTCCGCCGCGATCGCGGTGTTGCGGGAGATCGGCGTCGAAACCGGCGGTTCGAACGTGCAGTTCGCGGTCGATCCGAAGAGCGGGCGGATGGTCGTGATCGAGATGAACCCGCGCGTGTCTCGCAGTTCGGCGCTGGCGTCCAAGGCGACGGGATTCCCGATCGCCAAGGTCGCGGCTCGGCTGGCCGTCGGCTACACTCTCGACGAGATCGCCAACGACATCACCGGCGGAGCGACGCCTGCAAGCTTCGAGCCGACGATCGACTATGTCGTGACCAAGGTGCCGCGATTCGCGTTCGAGAAGTTCAAGGGGACGGACGCGATCCTCACCACGTCGATGAAGTCGGTCGGCGAGGTGATGGCGATCGGCCGCAACTTCGCCGAGAGCCTGCAGAAGGCGCTCCGCGGGCTCGAGACCGGCCTTTGCGGGCTCGACCGCGTGCGCGAGCTGGAGAACGCCGATCCGGTCGAGATCGAGCGCCTGCTCGCGCGGCCGACGCCCGATCGGCTGCTGATCGCGGCGGAGGCGCTGCGCCAGGGATTCACGGTCCGGCGGATCAACGAGATCGCGCATTTCGATCCGTGGTTCCTCGAGCGTCTGAAGGAGATCGTCGAGGCCGAGGAAGACGTCCGGATCAACGGCCTGCCGAGCGATTCCGCGGCGATGCGGCGCCTGAAGGGCATGGGTTTTTCCGACGCGCGGCTGGCCCAGCTCGCGCTCCGGTCGGCGCATGTCGACCGGGCGATGAGCGAAGCCGTGGCCGCCGGCGGATCGGGCGTGGTCCATACGGCGATCCGCGCGATGACCGGCGGGGTGACGGAGATCGAGGTCCGCGACCATCGGGTGCGGCTTGGCGTTCGGCCGGTGTTCAAGCGGATCGACAGCTGCGCCGCCGAATTCGACGCGACCACGCCCTATCTCTACTCGACCTACGAGGCGCCGCTCTTCGGCGAGCCCGAGGACGAGGCCGAAGTGTCGGACCGGAAGAAGGTGATCATCCTCGGCGGCGGTCCGAACCGGATCGGGCAGGGGATCGAGTTCGATTATTGCTGCTGCCACGCCGCCTTCGCACTGGGGAGCAGGAGGGACAGTCCCTCGGGAGGGACTGTCCCTGGCGCGACCTATGAAGTCATCATGGTCAATTGCAATCCGGAGACGGTCTCGACCGACCCCGACACGTCGGACCGGCTCTATTTCGAGCCGCTGACGACCGAG
>DASURT010000309.1:0-3852 GCA_036375515.1 Sphingomicrobium sp. | reverse complement strand
CTGTTTGGACTTCAAGGGGTTGACCTCGAGGTCCTGCGGCTTGGCGTTCTCGCCGATGACCATGCCCTCGTAGAGCATCTCGCCGGGGGAGACGAACAATTGCCCGCGCTCCTCCAGGGCGTTCAGCGCATAGGCGACCGCCGGGCCCTGCTCCATCGAGATGAGGACGCCGTTCTGTCGCCCGGCGACCGGGCCCTTGTACGGCCCGTATCTCTCGAACAGCCGGTTCATGATGCCGGTGCCGCGCGTGTCGGACAGGAACTCGCCGTGGTAGCCGATGAGGCCGCGCGACGGCGCCGAGAAAGTGAGCCGCGTCTTGCCGCCGCCCGAGGGGCGCATGTCAGTCATCTCGGCCTTGCGCAGCGCCATCTTGTCGATGACCGTGCCGGAGAATTCGTCGTCGACGTCGACGACCACCGTCTCGTACGGCTCCTCGCGGCCTGATGGCCCGTCGCGGAAGAGGACGCGGGGGCGGCTGATCGACAGCTCGAAGCCCTCGCGGCGCAGGGTTTCGATCAGCACGCCCAACTGGAGCTCGCCGCGGCCCGCGACCTCATAGGACTCGCCGCCCGCCGTCTCGGTGACGCGGATCGCGACATTGCCCTCGGCCTCGCGAGCGAGGCGGTCGCGGATGACGCGGCTCTGCACCTTGTCGCCGTCCTTGCCGGCGAAGGGACTGTCGTTGACCGCGAAGGTCATGCTGAGCGTCGGCGGGTCGATCTCGCGCGCGTGGAGCGGCGCGGTGACTTGCGGGTCGGCGAAGGTATTGGAGACGGTCGCCTGGATGAGGCCGGCAATGGCGACGATGTCGCCCGCCTCGGCGCTCTCGACCGGCACCCGCTCGAGCCCGCGGAAGGCGAACAGCTTGGTCGCGCGGCCCTCCTCGACGACGTTGCCGGCAACGTCGAGCGCCTTGATCGGCATGTTCACGTCGAGCCGCCCGCTTTCGATGCGGCCGGTGAGGATTCGGCCGACGAACGGGTCGCGGTCGAGCAGAGTGGCGAGCATCCGGAACGGGCCGGCGTCGACCCGCGGGGCGGGCACGTGGTCGACGATCGTCTCGAACAAGGGTGTCAGGTCGCCCGAACGGACGTCGTCGGTAAGGCCGGCATAGCCCGCTCGGCCGCTCGCGTAGAGCGTCGGGAAGTCGAGCTGCTCATCGGTCGCGTCGAGGTTGAGGAACAGCTCGAACACTTCGTCGAGAACCTCCGCGGGACGCGCGTCCGGGCGGTCGATCTTGTTGACGACGACGATCGGCTTGAGGCCGAGGGCGAGCGCCTTGTGGCAAACGAACTTGGTCTGCGGCATCGGTCCCTCGGCGGCGTCGACCAGCAGGATCACGCCGTCGACCATCGAGAGGATGCGCTCGACCTCGCCGCCGAAGTCGGCGTGACCGGGCGTGTCGACGATGTTGATCCTGGTCGTCGGGTTGTCCCTGGGCCAATCGACCGACGTGCACTTGGCGAGGATGGTGATCCCCCGCTCCTTCTCGAGGTCGCTCGAATCCATCGCGCGCTCCTCGACGCGCTGGTTGTCGCGGAACGTGCCCGACTGGCGGAACAGCTGGTCGACCAGCGTCGTCTTGCCGTGATCGACGTGCGCGATGATCGCGACATTGCGCAGGTTCATTCGATTTTCCCGGAAAATTTGAGCGGCGCACATAGTGACAAATACCCGATGTCGCAATGCAGCATGAACGGTGGCGGGGCTCGAGCGTTTTACCGGCCGAACCCAAATCACGTGGAGGTTAAAGATGCCCCGTGGAGCATATACGGCCAAGCAGGACCGCAAGGCCGAACATATCGAGGAAGGCTACGAGAAGCGCGGCATTTCTCACAAGGAAGCCGAGCGTCGCGCCTGGGCGACCGTCAACAAACAGGACAAGGGCGGCAAGAACGCCGGCTCGGGCCGGTCGAGCGGCCGAAGCGCGGCCGCGAAGAAGGGCTGGGAGACGCGACGCCGCCACGGCAAGGGCTGATGCTAGGCGGCCTAGCGCGGCAAGCGCTCGAGGATCTCGAACCCGCGCTCGAGCGCCCGCATCTCGCTGTGCGCGAGCTTGGCGATCCGGCCCTCGAGCGAGGCGTCGGCCGCGGGCGGGCGGGTGAGCCGCTCCCGTCCGGCCTCGGTCAGCCTTAGCGCCAGACGGCGGCGATTGTCGGGATCGGGCTGGCGATCGACCAGCCCGGCTCGCACGAGCGCGTCGATCGCGCGGCTGACAGCCGGCGCTCCGCGCTTCACCTTGGTCGATATCTGGTTGAGCGTGGCCGGCTCCTTCGAGGCGATCGCGGCGAGCAGGTCGCGCCGCTGGCCGTGGGCCTTGGCCGCCGCCATGTCGCCGCCGAGCCGCTCGACCAGCCGTGCGAACCGCGCCGCGAGCTCCGTCGGTGATGCTCCCCCGAACATCGTTTGAGCCTAGCAATAATTCGGCGGCGCGCAATATTGCCCAACGAGAAAACCCTCACCCCGACCCTCTCCCGCGCGCGGGAGAGGGAGGAATACCGCGAAGCGGCAGGAGGGTGAGGGCCTTGCTTCCTCGCTCGAGGGTCGCAATGACGCTCGGGTGAGCAGGCGCCCACCCCTCCCCCGCAACGTCTGGATCCTCGGCTTCGTCAGCCTGTTCATGGACCTGTCGAGCGAGATCTATCACTCGCTCCTCCCGGCCTTCGTCACCATCGTCCTGGGGCTGCCCGCCACGGCGCTGGGCGCGATCGACGGCGTCGCCGAAGCGACCGCGAATTTCGCCAAGCTCGCGTCCGGACGGCTCTCCGACCGGAGCCTCAGGCGCAAGCCGTGGATCGTCGCGGGATACGGGCTCGCGGCGTTGTCGAAGCCCTTGTTCCCGCTCGCCACGAGTGCTCCAGCGCTGATGGTCGCGCGCTTCGCCGACCGGATCGGCAAAGGCATCCGCGGATCACCCCGCGACGCCATGGTCGCGGACGAGACTCCGCCCGAAATCCGCGGCCGCGCGTTCGGGCTGAGGCAAGCCATGGACACGGTGGGGGCGTTGTTCGGCCCGCTGGCGGCGATCGGCCTGATGGCCCTGTTCATGAGCGACATCCACGCCGTTTACTGGGTCGCGATCCTGCCCGCCGTCTGCTCGTTCCTGCTCGCCTGGCTCGCGCTTCGCGAACCGGAGCAATCGCAGCCCACGCTGAAGCGTTCGCCCTTTTTCGCGGGCTTCCGCGAGCTCGACAAGGCCACCAAGCGCCTGCTCACGGTCGGGTTCCTGTTCACGCTCGCGCGTTTCTCGGAAGGCTTCCTCATCCTCAAAGGCATCGAGGTCGGCCTGTCCGAAGCCCTCTCGCCGCTGACGCTCGCGCTGTTCAACCTCGCCTATGTCGTGCTCGCCTATCCGGCGGGAGCGCTCAGCGACCGGATGAGCCCCAAGACCATCCTGATGGCCGGAATGGGCGTGCTGATCGCCGGCAATCTGGTTCTCGCGAGCAGCGCGAGCTTCGCCTGGCTTGCCGTCGGAGTCGGCCTGTGGGGAGCGCACATGGCCCTGACCCAGGGAATCTTCGCGCGGATGATCGCCGACAGCGCGCCCGAACATTTGCGCGCGACCAGCTTCGGCGCCTTCTGGTTCGTCAGCGGGATCGCGGGACTTTTCGCCAGCCTCGGCGCGGGCTGGTTGTGGGACCGCGAGGGCAGCTCGGCGACCTTCCTCACCAGCGCGGGCGTAGCCGCAGCAGCGATCGCGATGCTCAGCCTGCTCGAGGAATCGCGTTCCCGCCCTGCCCGATGATCGCATGCTCGCCGCCCGGCGCCTGGAACGGCGGCATGCGCGCGACCGCTCGATCATGCTCGACGAACTGCTGATAGAGCGCCGCCCCGATGTGCAGCACCAGAAGC
>DASURT010000308.1:0-10917 GCA_036375515.1 Sphingomicrobium sp. | reverse complement strand
GCCTGCATGCCATAGTCGGCCCGCGCCCGGCTCGGCAGGATGCCGTCCCCCGGGAAGCGCAGCGCGACGATCTGCCGCCGCCCCGCGCTGTCGGTCTTGTACTTGGCGAGGATCCCCGAGCGCACGAACATGACCTCGTCGCGCAGCGCCCCCGGCTCGCGGAACACGCGGCGTGGCTCGACGACGATGACCCGGTGCGCGATGTCGGCGAGCAGGTCCGCTAGGTGCGGCTGAAGGCTCGCCGCAACCAACGTTTCGCGCAATGATACACTTGGCGTGGCCGAGCTCGGCCGCCGACTCGCCATGGTCCTTCTCCCCAAGGGAAGGATGCGCTCGCCGAGAATATCGCGCAAGCGATTCTCAACTCGTTACGATATCCGCGATTAACGAAAATTCGACAACAATTCCGCGACCAACCCGGCGGTTTGATCGGCGGAGAGCTGGATGGCGCTTCCAAGCTGGGGTGGACCGGGCCACCCCTGATCGGGGAAGTCGACGCCGTTCCAGCGCCTTGGCCCCGAATAGCGCGGGACGACGTGGAAATGAACTTCCGGGTCGACCATCATCAGCATCAGATAGTTGACCCGCTCGTACCTTACGAAGTCGCCGAGCGCGCGCTCGATCGTCGCGACGGCGTCGGCCTGCTCGGCGAACGCTTCGCGCGGCAAGGCCGAATAGGCCGTCGCATCGCTTTTCGCGGCGAGGATCAGCGAGCCCAAAGTGACCTGCGCCGGGCGCAGCAGGATCACCCAATGATCGAGCTCCTTGAGGAGCGTCGCCGGATAGCCGAATTTCAGAATCGTCGGGTTCATCGCCGCTCGCCCTTCGCTTGCGTTCTCAAGGTCGCAACCCTAAGTGGCGGCGGCGGCGAAGGGAACCGCTCCCAAGACGCAAATGTGGCGATCGTAGCTCAGCTGGTTAGAGCACTGGTTTGTGGTACCAGGGGTCGGGGGTTCAAGTCCCCTCGATCGCCCCATCAAACATCCCCGCAAGCGGTACTTCGCGGGGGCCCCGATAACCTTTTCAAGCCGGACCTTTCACTCTGTCATGACAACGCCCTGGGGCCTCGCCGACTTCGACGCGCATGAGGAATTGCACTTCGTCACCGACGAGAAATGTGGCCTCAAAGCCATCATCGCCATTCACTCGACGCACCTCGGCCCCGCGGCCGGCGGGGCCCGCTTCTGGCATTATGCGAAGGACGAGGAAGCGCTGGTCGACGCGCTGAGGCTGTCGCGCGGGATGAGCTACAAGAACGCGATGGCGGGCCTCCCGCTCGGCGGGGGCAAGACCGTGCTTTTGGCCGACGAAGCCCGGACAAAAACGCCCGATTTGCTCCACGCGTTCGGCAAGGCGGTCGACCATCTGAACGGGCGCTACGTGACGGCCGAGGATGTCGGGATGAGCGTCGCCGACATGATCGAGGTCCGGCGCGCAACGCCGTTCGTCGCGGGTTTGCCGAATTCGGGCAGCGATGTCGGCGGCGATCCGGGTCCGCACACCTCGCTCGGCGTGTTCCTCGGGATCAAGGCGGCGGTGCGGCGCGTGCTCGGCAAGGACAGCCTCGACGGCCTGCACATCGCGCTGCAGGGCGCCGGAAGCGTGGCGAAGGGAGTCGCGCTGCATGCCTGCGCTGAAGGTGCGAGGCTGTCGATCGCCGACATCGATGAAGCGAAGGCCCGCAAGCTGGCGGACAAAGCGGGCGGCAAGTCTGTCTCGCCGGATGAGATCATGACGCTCGACGCCGACGTGTTCAGCCCCTGCGCGCTCGGCGCCATCCTGAACGAGACCTCGATCCCGGCGCTGAAAGTCCCGATCGTTGCGGGAGGAGCGAACAATCAGCTCGCCAAGCCCGAGGACGGGCCGCGGCTGCAGCAGCGCGGCATCCTCTATGCGCCCGATTACGTGATGAATGCGGGCGGCATCATCAACGTCTGCACCGAATATCTGGGCGACGGCGATGCGAGCCTGGTGCGCAAGCGGATCGAGGGCATTCCGGTCCGGCTCGAGCAGATCTGGGCGGAAAGCGAGACGAGCGGCCGCGACCCGGCGTCGGTCGCCGACGCGATGGCGCAACGGCTGATCGGGAGAGGGTAGCCGTCATTGCGACCCCGGCCTTGAGCCGGGGGAAGCAGTCCCGTCGTGTTTCTGGATTGCTTCGTCGCTACGCTCCTCGCAATGACGAGAGGTCAGCAATGCACGCCTTAGCCAACCCCGCCCGTTTCCTGCGGATCGCAAAGCCCGCCACGAACTGGCTGTTGTGGATCGGCCTCGTTTTCGCGGCCGCCGGAATGGCCGCCGGCCTTACGCTGACTCCGCCCGACTATTTGCAAGGGGAGACCGTTCGGATCCTCTACATCCACGTGCCCTCCGCCTGGCTCGGAATGGCCGGGTGGCTCGGCATCGCCGCGGCTTCGGTCAGCCAGCTCGTGTGGCGTCATCCGCTTGCGGCGGTCGCGGGGCGGGCGGTCGCTCCCGCCGGAGCGACCTTTGCGGCGATCTGCCTTCTGACCGGTTCGATCTGGGGCCGCCCGACCTGGGGCACCTGGTGGGAGTGGGACGGACGGCTGACCTCGATGCTGGTCCTGTTCTTCCTCTACCTCGGTTACATCGCGCTGGGCGCGGCCGAGCGCGAGCGCGGCGGCGAGGGGCGGATCGCGGCAATCTACGGCCTGGTCGGGGCGATCAACCTTCCGATCATCCATTATTCGGTGCTGTGGTGGCGGACGCTTCACCAGGGGCAGAGCATCGGGATTACCGGCTCGAGCATCGACAATTCGATCCTCTGGCCGCTGCCGCTGACGATGGCGGGTTTCACCTGCCTGTTCGGCGCGGTCGTCCTGATGCGGATGCGCGCGGAGCTCGCCGAGGCCAAGGTCGAGGCGCGGCTGCGCCGGATGGGCGCCGAATGAATCCGTGGCCGTTCGTGATCGCCGCTTATGGCGTGGCCGTCCTGCTCACCGCCGCGCTCTTGCTGTGGACCCATGCGTCGATGCGTCGCGCCGAAGCGGCGGCCGACGCCCTGCGCCGTAAGTAGCGGGGCGCAAATGAAACCCAAGAACCAGCGGCTCGTCCTCGTCGTCGTGGCGATCCTCGCCGTCGGCCTGGCGGTGCTCCTCGCAATGTGGGGCCTCCGGGAGCGTGCATCCTATTTCTACACGCCGGCGGACGTTGCGGCCGGCACGGCCGAGGAGGGAAGGGCCGTGCGCCTCGGCGGGATGGTCGAGCGCGGATCGATCCGGCGGCTTCCGGACGGGGTCACGATCCGCTTCACCGTAACCGACGGGCAGGCGCGGACGCCGGTCGTCTTCCGCGGGATCGTGCCCGACCTGTTCCGCGAGGGTAGCGGAGCGGTCGCCGAAGGACGGCTCGAAAACGGCACGTTCGTCGCCGACACGATCCTCGCCAAGCATGACGAGCGTTACATGCCGCCGGAACTCGGCAATCTCGCCGCGGAGCACAAGGCGGGCCAGACGGTGGAGAAGTGACTTCCCTCCTTTCCGTCATGCTGAACTGGGTTCAGCATCCATTCCTCCATCCGCACCGCGGGTTTCCAGAATGGGCCCTGAAACGAGTTCAGGGTGACGGCCTGTTGGGGCCGTCATGATCGCCGAGACCGGCCTCGCGGCGCTGTGGCTCGCTTCGGCGCTTGCCGCGCTGCAGTTGGCGCTGACGATCGTCTCGCTGCGGTCCAAAGTCGCCGTTGGCCGCGCCATCCGCTCCATTGCCGTGGTCCAGGGCCTGCTCACCCTGATCTCTTTCGCGATGCTCCTGATTGCCTTCGCGCGGACGGATCTCTCGGTGGCCCTGGTGTTCGAGAGCAGCCACAGCGCCAAGCCGTTCGTTTACAAGGTCGCCGCGACGTGGGGAAACCACGAGGGCTCCATGCTTCTGTGGGTGACGGTGCTGTCCGCGGCGGGGGCGTTCCTGGCATTGCTGTCGCGGCGCACGAGCGAGCGCACGCTGGTCGCGGGACTGGGCGCGCAGGCGGCGCTGGCGCTGGGCTTCTACGCATTCCTGCTGGTCGCCTCGAACCCGTTCGCCCGGCTCGATCCGGCGCCATTCGAGGGTAAGGGCTTCAATCCGCTGCTTCAGGACCCGGGCTTGGCTTTCCACCCGCCGACGCTCTATTTCGGCTATGTCGGCCTATCGGTCGCGTTCAGCCTCGCGGTCGGCGCGCTCCTGACCAACCAGGTGGATTCGCGGCTTGCCCGGGCCATGCGGCCCTGGGTGCTCGCCGCTTGGATCTTCCTCACGCTCGGGATCACCGCGGGAAGCTACTGGGCCTATTACGAACTCGGCTGGGGCGGCTGGTGGTTCTGGGACCCGGTCGAAAATGCCTCGCTGATGCCGTGGCTCGCCGCGACGGCCTTGCTTCACTCGATCAACGTGCTCGCCGCCCGCAACGCGCTCAAGGCGTGGACGATGATGCTCGCGGTGATCGCCTTTTCGATGTCGATGGTCGGAACCTTCCTCGTGCGCTCGGGGATCCTGACCTCGGTCCACGCCTTCGCGATCGACCCCGAGCGAGGGACCTTCCTGCTGGCGTTGCTTGCCATCTATGTCGGAGCCGCGTTCGTCCTGTTCGCGGTTCGCGGGGCGACGCTGAAGGAAGGCGCGCCGTTCGACCTCGTCAGCCGCGAGAGCGGGCTGGTGATCAACAATTTGCTGCTGAGCGTGATCCTCGCGATCGTCTTCATGGGGACGCTCTATCCATTGTTCGTCGAGGCCGTGACCGGAGAGAAGCTGTCAGTCGGGGCGCCCTATTTCAACGCGGTCGCGGGGCCGCTTGCGCTGATCCTGGCGGCGCTGGTCGGAGTGGGGCCCCTGCTGAGCTGGAGGCGCGAACGGCGGCCGGTGTTCAGGAAGCTCGTCGTGCCCGGCTTGCTCGCGGTGGCCGCGTTGCTGGTCACGATCATCCTCGCGCCCTCGATCGGAATCCTGCCGCGTCTCGGGCTCACCGCCGCGGCTTATCTGGCGAGCGCGAGCATCCTTCCACTGGTCGGCCGCAACCCCTTGCGGGCGCCGCTTGCCACCTGGGGAATGGTCACCGCGCATTTCGGAATCGCCGTGGCGCTCGCCGGGATGGCGGCCAACGCGGCCTTCACGGCCGAGAAGCTGGCGATCGCGAAGCCCGGCGAGCAGCTCAGCGTCGGGCCGTGGCTGGTGCAGCTCAATGGGGTCACTCCGACAGCGGGCAAGAACTGGACGGGGATCGAGGGTGAGCTCAATGCGTCGCGCGGGCAGGGGCTGGTCACTCTGAAGCCGCAGACGCGTTATTTCACCGACCCTCCGGCCGAGACCAATGAGGCCGCGATCCGGACCTTCTGGAACGGTCAGCTCTACACCGTGATCGGCAAGCCCGATCCGGGCGGCGGCTGGCAGGTCCGGCTATGGTGGAAACCGTTCGTGACCCTGATCTGGCTGGGCGGCGCGCTGATCGCGCTGGGCGGCGCGATCGCGCTGATCGGTCGCGGCTGGCAGACTCGCCGGGCGCGGCGGGCTCGCGAGCCGGGCTGGCGCGAGCGGTACATATGAGCCGCGCCGTGCGCTTCGCGCCGCTGGCGCTGCTCCTCGTGCTGCTGGCGGGCCTCATCTGGCGGCTCGCCACTCCCGCGGACACGAATGTGACGTCGAAGCTCGAGGGCAAGCCGGTTCCCGCGTTTGATCTTGGAGCGGCGATCGAAACCAAGCCGGCGCTGAGCTCACGCGACCTCGCGACCGGAAAGCCGAAGCTCGTCAACATCTTCGCCAGCTGGTGCGTGCCGTGCATTACTGAAGTGAGGGTACTTCAGGAGCTCAAGCGGCGCGGTGTGACGATCGATGGGATCGCGGTCCGCGATCGGCCAGAGGATCTCGCTCGGTTTCTGGCAACGAACGGCGACCCGTATGAGCGAATCGGCAGCGACGAGCAGAGCGTCGTGCAGATCGCGCTCGGATCATCGGGCGTTCCGGAAAGCTTCATCGTCGATGGCCGCGGGACCATTCGCTACCAGCATATCGGGCCGATCGAGGCGTCGGACGTTCCCCTGATTCTTGCGAAGCTGGAGCAGGCACGGTGAGGCCGGTCGCCCTCGTTCTGGCGTTGGTGCTCGCGCAGCCGCTGCTCGCGGATTCGAACCTGCCTCCGGCGTACTGGGCAAATCGCCAGCTTCCCGATCCGCAACAGGAACGGCAAGCCCAGGCGTTGATGGAGGAGCTTCGCTGCCTCGTCTGCCAGGGCCAGTCGATCGCCGATTCCGATGCCGAACTCGCCGGCGACATGCGCGACCTGGTCCGCCGGCGGATCGCCGCGGGCGAGAAGCCGTCCGAAGTCCGAAGCTGGCTGGTCCAGCGTTACGGCAGCTGGATCAGCTACCGACCGACCGACGAGCCGGCGGCGTGGCCGCTGTGGCTCGCGCCGCTGATTCTGCTGGGAATCGGGGCGCTCCTGATCCGGCGCAGGATCCGGATGAGAGGACGCCCGTGACCGGCTGGCTCATCCTCCTGCTTCTCGTCGGGCTGGCGCTTGGCGCGCTTCGCCTGCTCGGGGTCCGCGGCGGCCTGCTCACCGCGGCGGCCGCGGCGCTGCTATTCGGCGCCACCGGCTATGCGCTGCAGGGCCGGCCCGGTCTTGCCGGCTCGCCCGCTCAAGGGAGCGCCGGACGCGGAGTCCTGCCGCTCACCGATGCGCGCCACGCCTTCTACGGCGATTTCAGTCCCGAGGAATCCTGGCTCCGGATCTCCGAGGCTTTGGCCCGCTCGGGCAATACCACGGACGCGGTCGGGATCCTCCAGAATGCCGTCCGCCGTTATCCGACCGACGCCCATCTCTGGGTTGGGCTCGGCAACGCCTTGGTCGACCATGCGCAGGGCCTCACTCCGCCGGCCGAATTCGCTTATCGCCGGGCCGCCGAACTCTCGCCCGGCTATCCCGCCCCGGCCTTCTTCTACGGGCTCGCTCTGGCCCGGTCCGGCGACCGCGACGCCGCCGTAGCGATCTGGCGGCAGATTCTGGCCAAGGCGCCGCCCGACGCGAGCTGGCGGCCGCTGGTGGAAAGCGGGATCGCGGCGCTCAGCAGACCGGCCGCCGCCGCGCGTTAAGCCGGGTCGTATTCGAGCCCGATGGCGTCGGCGACGGCTTTGTGGCGTATCTTGCCGCCCGAGACGTTGAGGCCGGCGGCGAGGTGCGGGTCCTGGCGCATCGCTTCGTCAGCGCCGAGCGCGGCGATCTTCAGCGCGAACGGCAAAGTCGCATTGTTGAGCGCGAAGGCGCTGGTCCGCGCCACCGCGCCCGGCATGTTGGCGACGCAATAATGGATGATGCCGTCGACCTCGAACACCGGATCGGCATGGGTGGTGGCATGGCTGGTCTCGAAGCAGCCGCCCTGGTCGATGGCGATGTCGACCAGCACGCTGCCGCGCTTCATCGTCTTGAGCATGGCGCGCGTGACCAGCTTCGGCGCGGCGGCTCCCGGCACCAGCACGGCACCGATCACCAGCTCGGACTCCGCCACGGCCTTGGCGATGGCGGCACGGCTGGCGTAGGCGGTCTTGATCTGGCTGGAGAAGAACATGTCGAGCTCGGCCAGCCGGTCGTTGTTGATGTCATAGATGGTGACGTCGGCGCGCATGCCGGTCGCCATTTGCGCGGCATTGACGCCGGAAACGCCGCCACCGAGGATCGTCACCCTGGCCGGCGCGACGCCGGGCACGCCGCCGAGGAGAACGCCGCGTCCGCCCTGTTCCTTTTCGAGATAGTGAGCGCCGACTTGCACCGACATCCGGCCTGCGACCTCGCTCATCGGCTTCAGGAGCGGAAGCGAGCCGTTCCGTCCGGTCACCGTTTCATAGGCGATGCAGGTCGCACCCGACTTCATCAGCCCCTCGGCCTGCGGCTTGTCCGCGGCAAGGTGGAGGTAGGTGAAGAGGATGTGGCGCGGCTCGAGGAGCGCAATCTCCTGGGGCTGGGGCTCCTTGACCTTCACGATCATGTCCGCGGCCTCGAACACCGTCGGCGCGTCGGGAAGGATCCGGGCGCCGGCCTTCTCGTATGTCTTGTCCGGGCAATCGATGCCGTCGCCGGCCCCCGTTTCGACCACCACCTCGTGGCCGTGAGCCGTCAATTCCGCGACGGACGCCGGAGTGAGTCCCACCCGATATTCGTGAACCTTGATCTCTTTCGGCACCCCAATGCGCATTATTCGTTCGCTCCGGCTGTCATGATTTCGCGGGCCTATAGACGGGCTTTTCGCCGCTGTCCCCACCGATTGCAGCGCCGTAACGGCAGTGCTACTTGAGCGCGCCCGTGACCGAAGATGTCGCCAGTGGCAAGGATGCGAAGTCGCGATCTGTCCAGTCTGAACACCAAGGAATGAACGCAACCGCCACTGGGGGCGCCGAAGCAGAAGCGCCGCAAGACGCCGTCGCGCATGGTCATGGCCATGCGCAGGGCCCGCTGTACAAGCTGGCGATCGGCGCCGTCGGAATTGTGTTCGGCGACATCGGAACGTCGCCGATCTATTCATTCCGTGAAACGTTCGCGGGTCACCACCCGCTAAATCCCGACCAGTTTCACATCCACGCCGTGCTCTCCATGATCTTCTGGTCGATGATGATCGTGGTGACCTTGAAATATGTCACGATCATCATGCGGGCCGACAACAAGGGGGAGGGCGGCAGCCTTGCCCTTCTTGCGCTGATCAACCGCACGATGGGCGGCAAGCGGCGGTGGACCAGCGGGATCATCCTCATGGGCGTCTTCGCGACGGCGCTTTTCTATGGGGATTCGATGATCACTCCGGCGATCTCGGTCCTCTCGGCGGTCGAGGGCCTGATCACGGTCAACGCCGGTCTCGAGCCCTTCGTGATCCCGATTGCCGTCGGAATCCTGGTGGGCCTGTTCGCGATCCAGGCGAGGGGCACGGCGCGCGTCGGCGCGCTGTTCGGGCCCGTCATGCTCATCTATTTCGCGTCGCTCGCGGTCCTCGGCCTCATCCACATCGCGGACCGGCCGAGCATCGCCCTCGCCATGATCAACCCGCTCAATGCCGCCGCCTTCTTCGTCGAGCAGCCGATGCACGCGTTCCTTGCGATGGGTTCGGTGGTGCTGGCGCTGACCGGGGCCGAAGCCCTTTATGCCGACATGGGGCATTTCGGGCGGCGGCCGATCAAGGTCGCCTGGCTCTACTTCGTGCTGCCGGCGTTGCTGCTCAACTATATGGGCCAGGGCGCGATGCTCCTGTCCCTGCCTCCCGAGCAGATGGGGACGGCGGTCAGGGACCCGTTCTTCTATCTCGCATCCGAGGCGTGGCGGCTGCCGCTGGTGCTGCTCGCGACCGCGGCCACGATCATCGCCAGCCAGGCGGTGATCTCCGGAGCGTTCTCGGTGACCCAGCAGGCGATCCAGCTCGGCTTCGTCCCGCGCCTCAGGATCACGCACACCAGCGAAGCCGCCGCGGGCCAGATCTACATTCCCATGGTCAACTGGGCCTTGATGACGATGGTGATCCTGCTCGTTCTGACGTTCCGCACCTCGTCGAACCTGGCGGCGGCCTATGGCGTCGCGGTCACGGGCGCGATGCTGATCGACACGGTCCTGATCGCCGTCGTCCTCGTCACGATGTGGAAATGGAACCGCATCATTGCCGGAGGGCTGCTGGTCCTCTTCTTCGCGGTCGATCTTGGCTATTTCAGCTCCAACCTGACGAAGATCCCCGCCGGCGGGTGGTTCCCGCTGCTGGTCGGCGCGATTGCCTTCACCTTCCTCACCACCTGGGCGAAGGGTCGCAAGCTGATGATTGACCGGATGAACGAGGCGAGCCTGCCGATGGAGATTTTCATCAAGTCGGCGGCGCCGAGTGCGACGCGAGTGCCCGACACGGCCGTGTTCATGACCAGCACGGCGAGCGGCGTTCCGCACGCGCTTTTGCACAATCTCAAGCACAACAAGGTGCTTCACGAGCGGATCATCCTGCTGACGGTCCGGATCGAAGACGTCCCGTACGTGCCCGGCGAACGGCGCATCGAGCAGAAGGACTATGGAGCGGGCTTCTACCGCGTGGTCCTTCGTTACGGTTTCATGGAGGAGGTCGACGTGCCGTCGGCGCTCGCCCAGCTCGAGGGCTGCGGCCCGCAATGCAAGATGATGGACACGAGCTTCTTCCTCGCGCGGCAGACCTTGCTCGCGTCCTCGCGGCCGGGGATGGCGATCTGGCGCGAGAAATTGTTCGCCTGGATGCTTCGCAACGCCGAAAGCGCGATGGAATTCTTCAAGCTTCCGACCAACCGCGTGGTCGAGCTCGGAAGCCAGGTGGAGATCTGACGGTCGAGTGGCCGGGCCGCTGATCGTCACCGCCGATTTCACGCCCTCGGACTTCGCCTGGCTCGATGGGCTGAGGCGGGCGCATTATCCGGCCGAGCAGAATCGCGTGCCCGCGCACCTGACGATGTTCCAGGGGCTGCCGCCATCGGCGGCGGACGAGGTCAGGGGCCAGCTCGCGTTCCATGCGAGCGAACCGCTGCCGCGAGCGACCATTGCCGGGCTGATGAGCCTGACCAGCGGCGTTGCGTTCAGAATTGTGTCGGATGAGCTCGAATCGATCCGCGAGATGATCGCCGATCATTTCCACGGGATGCTCCCCACGCCGGACGCGGCCGGCTGGCGTCCCCACGTCACCATTCAGAACAAGGTCCCGCCCAGACAGGCGAAGGCGCTGCTTGAAGAGCTGGAGCGTGAGTTTCGCCCGCAGCCGCTCGGAATCGCCGGCCTGTCGGTCCACCGATATCGGGGCGGCCCTTGGGAAACCCTGGCGACGTACAAATTCCGGGGAAATTGACTGGACCCCGGATCAAGTCCGGGGTGACGCGCTCTACGGCGCGTCAGCTGAGGTCGCCGACCCCGTTACAATTGAGGTCGAAGGCCGCTAGCCCCGAATC
>DASURT010000307.1:0-7097 GCA_036375515.1 Sphingomicrobium sp. | reverse complement strand
GGCGATGCACTGAAGCTCCAGGACCGGCTCTACCCGCTCCACACGGCCCTGTTCACCGACGCGTCGCCGGGCCCGGCCAAATATGCGCTGTCGCGGGTCCGGCCGGGTTTCCCAACCGAGCTGCGCCTGCCGCTCACCGATGCATCCGAGACGTCCAGGCGGGCCGTCGATGCTGCATTGGAGCATGCAGGCCTTATCTAAGTCACGATGGCCAAGCCGCTTCCGCCTCCGTTCGACAAGCAGAAGGTCGTCGCCGAGAACCGGCGCGCGCGCTTCGACTATTTCGTCGAAGAGCGGTTCGAGGCGGGGATCCAGCTGACCGGCACCGAGGTTAAGTCGCTGCGCCACGGTGAAGGCTCGATCGCGGAGAGCTACGCGACCGTCGACGGCGAGGAGGTCTGGCTGATCAACAGCCACATCCCCGAATACAGCCACGGGAACCGGCTCAATCATCAGCCGAGGCGGCCGCGCAAGCTGTTGCTGAAGAACCGGGAAATCACCAAATTGCAGGGCGCGGTCGCGCGCCAGGGCCTGACGCTCGTGCCCCTGTCGATCTATTTCACGAGCCGGGGCAGGGCGAAGGTCGAGCTGGCGCTCGCGCGAGGCAAGAAGGTTCACGACAAGCGTGAAACGGTGAAAGAACGCGACTGGAAACGAGAGCAGCAGCGGCTGCTGAGGCAAGGCGCCCGATCATGAAGTGGGTCCGGCGGCATATCCCGACGCAGGAATCGCTCCAGCGCCATCGGCTGCTGAAGCCGTTCGCGCACCACCTCGGCCAGCCGGCCCTGTGGCACTTGAACCGGCGGTCGGTCCCGCGCGGGGTCGCGCTCGGCCTGTTCGTCGGGGTGATCATTCCGGTGATGCACACGGCGATCGCCTCGGTCCTCGCGATTCCGACCCGCGCCAATATCGCGGTCGCGGCCGCCTTCACCCTGGTCGTCAATCCGCTGACGATCCCGCCGATGTATTATGCGGCCTACCGGATCGGATCGTGGGAACTTCACCAGGATACGAGGCTGGTCGATCCGGCCGTGGCCGAGCGCGTGTCCGGGGAACTCGGCCGGATCCTGTTCTGGGTCCACGAAGCGTCCGGGCCGATCGCCATCGGTGTTCTGACGATCGCCATCGCGGCCGCCGCGCTTGGCTATTCCATCGCCGCGATCCTGTGGCGCTGGCGACTTCGGAACCGATGGCGCGGCCGGAATGACGCGCCGACGGAAGGCTCGGCAGGCATATGACGTTCGTCGGCGGGAGCCGCCCGGTCGTCGGTTGTCACTGGCGATATCGCGGTGAGCGAAGTCTAGCAGCTTCGGGGAATCTCAATATCCGTAATTGGAGGGGTTAAATGGTTCGTTTCATTGTGTTTCTTGCAGCAACGACAGCACTTGCGGGATGCGCCGCGTCAACCGCGGAAGTTCCGCCGCCGCCGGTCCAGGCGGAAGCCGTTCCGGTCATTCCTCCTCCGCCTCCCGCGCCCAAGCCGGAATACGGCACATTCGGGTTCGACACCGCCGGAATGGACCGCAGCGTCGCGCCCGGCGACAATTTCTATCAGTTCGCCAATGGCACCTGGGCGAAGAACACGCCGATCCCGGCCGACAAGTCGAACTACGGTTCGTTCAACATCCTCGACGACTTGTCGCGCGAGCGCACCCGCGCAATCATCGAGGAGCAGGCGAAGGATCCGAACAGCAGGATCGGCGCGGCTTACGCGAGCTTCATGGACACTGCCGCGATCGAGGCGAAGGGGCTCGCTCCGTTCGAGCCATGGCTGAGTGAGATTCGCGGGGTCACCGCCAAGAGCGGCCTTGCCAAGCTCTATGCCGACGCCGACCGCCTTGGAATCAATGGGCCGTTCGGAATGTTCATCGGCCAGGACGACAAGCTTCCCGAGCAATATGCGCTGAACCTGTTCCAGGCCGGCATCGGAATGCCCGACCGCGATTATTATCTGTCGAAGGATGCGAAGCTCGCCGAGACGAAGGCGAAGTATCTCCAGCACCTGACGCACACGCTCGAGCTGGCTGGCGAGAAGAACGCCGCGGCCCGCGCGAAGGCGATCCTCGATTTCGAAACGAAGATCGCGCAGGTCCACTGGACCAAGACGGAAAGTCGGGACGCGACCAAGACCTATAACAAGATGTCGGTCACGCAGCTTTCCACGCTCGCTCCGGGCTTCAACTTCGGCGCTTATTTCACCGACGCTGGAATGAGCATCGGCAACCTGGTCGTGGCCCAGCCGAGCGCAGTCAAGGGCATCGCCGGCCTGGTCGGAGGGACTCCGCTCGCGGTGCTGAAGGATCAGCTGCTCGTCCGCTCGCTCGAGGCCTATTCGCCGGTCCTTCCGCAGGCCTTCGACAAGGAGAATTTCGCGTTCTACGGGACCGTGCTTTCGGGGACCCCGCAGCAAGAAGAACGCTGGAAGCGCGCGGTGACGTTCACCGTCAGAACGCTCGGCGATGACGTCAGCCGGCTGTACGTCGCCAAATATTTCCCGCCGGAGACCAAGGCGGCGGCGGATGAGCTGGTGCATAACATCATCGCGGCCATGAACCGCCGGATCGACAAGCTCGAGTGGATGAGTCCCGAGACCAAGGTGAAGGCGCACGCCAAGCTCGCCGCGTTCACTCCGAAGATCGGATACCCGTCGCAGTGGCGCGACATGAGCGGCCTCGCGATCGACCAGGACGCGCTGGGCAATGCGATGCGGTCGGCACGGTTCGAGCACCAGTACCAGATCGGCAAGCTTGGCGGACCGATCCGCCGCTGGGAGTGGGGAATGACCCCGATGACGATCAATGCCTATGCCAATTTCGGCATGGTCGAGATCGTCTTCCCGGCTGCGATCCTGCAGCCGCCGTTCTTCGACCCGAACGCCGACCCGGCGGTCAATTACGGGGGCATCGGAGCGGTGATCGGACACGAGCTCAGCCACCATTTCGACGACCAAGGCGCGAAGTACGATTCCAAGGGCGAGCTGATCGACTGGTGGACTCCGGGCGACAGCAAGGCGTTCCACTCGCGGCTCGACAAGCTCGAGCATCAGTACAACGCCTACGAGCCGCTGCCGGGAATGCACGTCAACGGCAAGCTGACGATGGGCGAGAATGTCGCCGATCTGGCCGGCCTCACCGTCGCCCATGACGCCTATATCGCCTCGCTCGGCGGCAAGGAGCCGCCGGTGATCGACGGGACGACCGGCGACCAGCGCTTCTACCTCGGCTGGGCGCAGGTCTGGCGTCGCAACTACCGCGAGGCGAACCTCAGGCAGCGGCTGCTGACCGATCCTCACTCGCCGTCGGAGCAGCGGGTGGACACCATCCGCAACATGGATCCCTGGTATTCGGCGTTCGGCGTCCAGCCGGGGCAGAAGCTCTACCTCGCCCCCGCGGATCGCGTGCGTATCTGGTAGCGGGACTATCTGCTAAGACCGGCAGCTGAATGCTGTACCAGGAGCTGCCCCGGATCGAATCCACGCCGCTCGACGGCTGGGCCCGCTGGTTGACGCCGGCGCTGATCTTCGGGGCGGCTCTGTCGGCTGCCGTCATCTTCCTGCTGATTGGTCGGTCGCCCCTTGCCGCTGCCGCTGTGCTGCTCGGAGCCGGGGGCGCGGCGTTCGCCTACGTTCGGGCGCCGCGGTCGGCGGCTAAGGGTGAGCCTCTGGTAGCCGGACCGGACTATTCGGTCGCCGGCTCCGCGCTTGGCCTGATCGGCGAGCCCGCCGCGCTGACGACGGGCGAGGGGTCGCTGCTGATCGCCAATGCGGCCTATCGCCAGCGGTTCGAAGGAAGGCCGCCGCTCGAACTCGGGGCCGACGAGGACGGAACCCAGGCGCTCGGAGTAGCGAGGTCGATGGCCTGGCGCGATGGAGGGGGCTGCGTCGTGGGCGTTTCGACCGTTGCCGGAACCTCGCCGGTCGAGGTGGAGCGCGTCGGCACACGGGCCGACCTGCTGCTGTGGCGCTTCCCGGGGGCACCGCCGCTCGACCCGCTGACCCTGACCACCCGCAGGATCGAGGGCGCGGTCGGCGACCGGCTGGCCGCCGCCGGAGTCCTGGCCGCGGTCGTCGATGAGAAGGGCCAGCTCCTCGCCGGCAATCGCCTGTTTCTCGAGCGCGCGCTCGCGCCCGGCCAGAACCGCGGCGACGTGAACTTTTCGGAACTGGTCGAGGTCGCCGCCGACCAGCAGATGCGCCTGGCGGTCGAAGGCGAATCCGGAAGGCCGCTGCGTGCCGTCCACGTGTCCGCGGATCCGCACGGCGAGGGCGGCCCGGGAATCTTCATGCTGTTCGACAATCATGATCCGGCGGCCGCCAACAGCTCGAACCTCCAGGCGCTTCTCGACGTGCTTCCGATCGGCCAGGCGCTGGTCGACCGCGACGGCCGTTTCCTCACGATGAATCAGGCGTTCCGGCAGGCGGCCGGAATCGGCGGCGCGACGATGCCGGTCTATCCCGGCGACCTGGTAGTCAAGGAAGACAAGGCGGCGGTTGCCGACGCGGTCCGCCGCAACGCGCGCGGCCCCGCGATGTCGGGCGACCTGGCGGTGCGTCTGGCGCGCCAGGCGTCGGAACCCGTGGCCCTGACAATCGCCGGATTGCGCGGGCTCGGCGATGCCGCCGTCCTCTTGCTGCTCAAGGACAATAGCGAGGAAGCCAAGCTCAAGCGGCAGGTGGCGCAGGCGACCAAGATGCAGGTCGTCGGCCAGCTTGCGGGTGGAGTGGCGCACGACTTCAACAACATCCTGACGGCGATCATCGGCCATTGCGACCTCATGCTGATGCGCCACACGCCGGGGGACAGCGACTATGACGACATCCAGCAGATCAAGTCGAATTCGAACCGCGCCGCGGGGCTTACTCGACAGCTTCTTGCCTTCTCGCGGCAGCAAACCCTGCGCCCGCAGGTGCTCCAGCTTCCCGACGTTGTGTCGGAGGTGTCCCATCTGCTGAAGCGGCTGCTCGGCGAAACGGTCGAGCTGGTGGTCAAGCACGGCCGCAACCTGGGCCCGGTCCGGGCCGACCCCGGCCAGCTCGAGCAGGTCATCATCAACCTCGCGGTGAACGCCCGCGACGCAATGGCGGAAAAGCATGGCGGAACGCTGACCATCCAGACCTATGCGGTCCGCGCCGACCAGGTCGCGGAGCTCGGGTCCGACATCCTTCCGGTCGCCGACTACAGCGCATTGTCGGTCACCGACACCGGCTGCGGGATCGCGGCGGCCGTGCTGGGCAAGATCTTCGAGCCGTTCTTCACCACCAAGGAAGTGGGCAAGGGCACCGGCCTCGGTCTCTCGACCGTTTATGGAATCGTCAAGCAGTCGGGCGGGTTCATCTTCGCCGATTCGAAGGTCGGCGAGGGTACGCGCTTCATCATTTACCTGCCGGTGCACCGCGAGGAAGGCGCCGCGGTCAAATCGAAGGCGGCGAAGCCCAAGGAGGGTGAGCTGTGGGGCAGCGGGACCGTCCTGCTGGTGGAGGACGAGCCGATGGTCCGGGGGGTCGCGGAGCGGGCGCTGACCCGGCACGGCTACACCGTGATCACCGCGGACAATGGCGAGGATGCGCTGGAGATCCTCGGGAGCGGCCAGGAGATCGACCTCCTGGTCACCGATGTGGTGATGCCCGGGATGGATGGCCCGACCATGGTCGCGGAAGCTCGCAGGGACCGGCCCGACCTCAAGATCCTGTTCATGTCGGGATATGCGGAGGAGCAGCTCCGCAATTCGCTAAATGTCGACAATATGAGCTTCCTGCCGAAGCCGTTCTCCGTGCAGGAGCTGGCGGAAGCGGCCAAGCGCGCGCTGGGCGCGAAATAATCCCTTCCCTGATTGATTGGCCCCATCTATCTCCGCGACAATGTCCGAGGGGCGTTCCATCCTCATTGTCGAGGACGAGCCATTGATCGCGATGATGCTCGAGGATTTCCTCGATTCCCTCGGCCACAAGGTGCGCGGAACCTGCGACAGCGTGCAGGGCGCGCTCGACGAGGTCGAGAAGGGCGGGTTCGATCTCGCGATCCTCGACGTGAACTTGAAAGGCGAGAATGTCTGGCCCGTCGCGACCAGGCTGCGCGAGAAGAACGTTCCGTTCGTGATCGCGACCGGCGGGCATGTCGATCCGCCGCCGCCCGAGTTCAAGCATGCGCCGGTGATCGAGAAGCCCTATACCGTCGACCGGGTCACGCCCGCGATCGAAGCGGCATTCGCGGATTGAGCGCATTCGGCTCGGGCTTGCGCTCGCATTCCTTGGCGCCGTCGTCGCGCTTTTCCTGATGTTCGAATTCCAGACGCAGCTCATTTTCCCGACGCACGCGGTCCCCGCGGCGGGGCCGCTTCCGCCCGGCTCGCAGCGGCTGCAGGTGGTAAGCGCGGACGGTCACCTGCTGCACGGCGTGCATGTTTCCCCGGAAGGCCATTCGGGGCCGAAGACGCTGATCCTCGGTTTCGGGGGCAACGCCTGGAACGGCGAGGACGTGGCGTCCTATTTGCATGAGGTCTTTCCGGACGCGGACGTGGTCGCCTTCCATTATCGGGGTTATGCCCCCTCGGCCGGCTCTCCGTCGGCGGACGCGCTGATTGCCGACGCCCCGCTGGTTTATGACGCGGCGGTAAAGGCGGTGGGCCCGGAGCGCGTGATCGCCGTGGGGTTCAGCATCGGCAGCGGGGTCGCGGCCCAGCTTTCGAGGCAGCGCCGTCTCGACGGCCTGATCCTGGTGACTCCCTTCGATTCGCTCAAAGCCGTGGCTCAGTCGATGTACCCGTGGCTTCCGATCGGTCCGTTCTTCGAGCATGAGCTCGATGCCGGCGGGGCCCTCGCGAAGGCCAAGGTCCCGGTCGCGATCGTCGCCGCCGAGCGCGACGAGATTGTTCCGGCCGAACGCACCGATGCGCTTCGGGCCTTGGTCCCGAGGCTGGTGTTCGACCGAACGATCGCCCGGGCCGGGCATAATGACATTTATGCCCGCTCGGACTTCCAGCTGGTGATGCGCGAGGCGCTCGCCTCTCTAACCGGAGCTAAATGATCCGGCCGGTCACGGTTGCGGGCTTTGGTTGTGGAGGCAGGCCACGTCGTACTGGGACACGGATGCCGTGTTCTT
>DASURT010000306.1:0-5641 GCA_036375515.1 Sphingomicrobium sp. | reverse complement strand
TCGCGGAAGAAAGCCTGGCCGCCGCCAAGATCGCGGCCCATTGGCTGACCTTCGCGCCTTTGTTGCTACTCGCGGCGATCCCGGCTTCGGCCTTGCTGGCGATGGACGGTGAATCGCTCGCCCGAACCGAGCTCGCGCTGGCCATCGGGACTCCGGGCCTTGCCGCGCTCGCCGTCGCCATTGCCGCGGTGACGGCGGGGCTTCCCCGCGCCGGATCACTGGCAGGCTTGCTCCTGCTCCCGCTCGCGGTCCCGCTGCTGATTTTCGGCGCAGCCGACGCTTATCTGCTCGAAGCCGCCGTCTCGCTGCTGCTGACCGCCGGCGCGCCCTTCGTAGCCGGCGCTGCGATCAGGGCTTCGCGTACCTAATCCCGGCTCCAGCGAGCGAAGATCGCCGTCGGAAGCAACAGCCTGCGTCCTTCCTCGCGCACAGCCATTTCGCCCATCTCGACTGTGCCGCCGAGCGGCCCGAGAACCTGCTTCACCAGCTCGCCGATCGCCAGCGCGGACATGCGCACCGCATAGACGGTGAGCACCAGGAAGCGGCTGTTCGCGTCCAGCAGGCCCCGGCAGTCCGCGAGCAACGGCGCCAGATTCTCCTCGAGCCGCCAGACTTCACCCGTCGGTCCGCGCCCGAATTTGGGCGGATCGAGCAGAATGCCGTCGTAACGCCGGCCGCGCCGCACCTCGCGCGCGGTAAACTTGGACGCGTCGTCGACGATCCAGCGGATCGGACGGTCCTCCATGCCCGACAGGCGCGCATTCTCCTTGCCCTGCTCGACCGACTTCTTCGACGCATCGACATGGACCAGCCGCGCGCCGGCATCGCTCAACTGAAGCGTGCCGACGCCGGTGTAGCCGAACAGGTTGAGCACTTCAGCCTGTCCTGAGCTTGTCGAAGGAGCGTCGTCCGACCGCTCGCGCATCCAGTCCCATTGCGGCGTCATGTCGGGAAAGAAGCCGAGGTGGCGGAACGGCGTCAGCGAAGCGGCGAAGCGGACCGCGCCGCGGGTCAGTTCCCAATGCACCGGAAGCGGCCGGTGCTGGACCCAGCGTCCGCCGCCTTCTTCATCGGATGCCGGGACGAACGTCGCATCGGCGTCCCAATCATCCGACGCCGGCGCCCACATCGCCTGCGGCTCGGGACGGACCACGCGCACGTCGCCGTATCGCTCCAGCTTCCGGCCATTGCCGCAATCGATCAGGCCCCAGTCGGGCCACGGTTCGGCAATCAGCGTCTCGAGACCGCTCACGCCGCCAGCGCGAGCTGAGTCCCGACTGACGAGACCGCCGCGCGCCCGTCGAGCAGTGCCGCGCCGGCCGCTTTTGCCGCCGCCGCATCGACAGAGCGCAGCTGCTCGAGCAGTTCTTCGAGACCGAGAATGCGCCCGAACACCTCGATCGAACGCGCCATCTGGTCTGCGCGGCCATGCGCGGTTTCGAGGCTCATCAGCAACCCGGCTTCCATCTGCGCGCGCGCCCTTTGCACTTCGGCTTCGCTCAGCTCTTCGACTGACGCGGCAAGCACCTCACGCGCCACGCGCATCGACTCGATCGCGCGGTTACGGTCGGCGGCGCAGCTCACCGCGACTATCCCCGTGTCAGCATAAGCCTGGGCCCAGGCGCCGACCGAATAAGCCAGCCCGCGCTCCTCGCGCAGCTCCTGGAATAGCCGCGACGACATGCCGCCGCCCAAGGCCTGGACGAAGACCGAGAGAGCGGGGAGCCGCGGGTCGGCGGCGGCGAGGCCGGGCAGCCCGAGGCACCAGTGCGCCTGCTCGAACTCCCGCCGGTCGTTGCGCACGCCGCCGGTGAACCCGGCGCGTCCAATCGGCACGCCGGGCCAATCCTCCATGTCGCCGAACAGCCGCTCGGCGAGCTTCAATATCTCGCCAGGCTCGACTTTCCCGCTCGCCGATAGAACCAGCCGCCGCGGGATCAGCTCGTCGCGGATCCAGTTCAAGCAATCGTCGCGGCTGATCGCCCGCACGGTTTGCGGATTGCCGAGCACCGGGCGGCCGAGCGGCTGAGTGTCGAACGCGGCCTCGTACAGATGATCGTGGACGAGGTCGTCGGGCGAATCGACCGCTTCGCCAAGCTCCGAGAGGATCACGTCCTTCTCGCGCTCGAGATGGTCCTGCGCGAGGTGAGGCGCGCGGATCAGGTCGGCGATCAACTCGGTGAGCAGCACCGCGTCCTTGGCCAGCGTGCGCCCGTAAAACACCGTCTGGTCACGCGCGGTCCAGGCGTTGATCCCGCCGCCGACATCCTCGATCGCTTCGGCGATCCGGCGTGCATCGCGCGAGCCTGCGCCCTTGAACACCATATGCTCGACCACGTGCGCGAGTCCGTTCAGATGCTCGGGCTCGGAACGCGATCCGACCATGGCGTAGAGCCCGATGGCGGCCGACTGGGCGCCGGGCAGCGGGTCGACCGCGACCGTCAATCCATTCGCCAGGCGATGAAGCTCGCCGGTCATTCCTTCGGCCGCCCTTCCCTCAGCCAGGCGCGAAGCCGTGCGGCATAGATAATGAGGGCGATCAGGGCCAGGCTGAACCAGGTCACGGCATACATGCGATGCCCGAATGGCGTGATCGGGCTGACCGACGCAACGCTCGGAATGGCGCTCGCCTGAAGCCCGGGCGGCGCAGTGGCGGCGACCAGCCGCATCCGGCTCACGCGATCCTTGACGATGATTCCGCTGACTGGACCGCCCGCCCAGTTCACCTTGGCGCTCGGGTCCTTCGACCAGCCGACCTCGACGCTCAATGCGGGGCCCGTCCCTGCCGTCCGGCATTCGACGATATGGGCATAGCCCGATTCGCCTGCGCGATTCTCGCCGGCGATGGCGCGCTCCCTGATCGGATGGAGACAGACGCCGGTCGCCTGGCGGAACAATGGCAGCTGATCGTCCTTCAACGGCGTCGTCGGCCAGATGATTGGCGGAAGCGTTTCCGCGTGCCGGTATTGCGCGAGCAGCCGCTCCTTCCACCCGGCGCGCTGCAGCTGCCAAACACCGAGGCTGAGCATCACCGCGACCGCGGCGGCGACGATGAGACTCGCGACGATCGGCGGGCGGCGGGTCATTCGGCGATCCGCCCCTCGCGCGCGGCATGCTTGTATTCCTGCGCGAGCAGCCAGGCCTTGCCGAGCCTCAGCCCGCCGATCGTCAGCGCCGCCGTGACCGGGATCCAGACGAGGTGGACCCACCACGGCGGCTCCGCTGCGGCGTCGAGCATCAGCGCGGCGACGACGACGATCGCCCCGACGATGAAGATCAGGAAAGCGGCGGGACCGTCGCCGACGTTGAAGCTATCATAATTGAGTCCGCATTGGCGGCAGCGCGGCGCGAACTTCACCCAGCCTTCGAACAGGCTGTGTCGACCGCAACGCGGGCAGTCGCCGCGGAGCGCTCGCGAGAGTGCCACTGGCTCGCCCGCCGCGGCCTGCCGCATCACCCCGCGTGCGGCGCGCCCCAGCCGCCCCAGACGTAAATCGAGGTAAAGAGGAACAGCCATACGACGTCGACGAAGTGCCAATACCAGGCCGCCGCCTCGAACCCGAAATGCTGTTTGGGCGTGAAATCGCCGCGGGTCGCGCGGATCAGGCAGACGATCAGGAAAATCGTCCCGACGATCACGTGGAAACCGTGGAAGCCCGTCGCCATGAAGAAGGTCGCGCCATAGATGCTGCCTTTGAAGGCGAACGGCGCGTGGGCATATTCCCACCCCTGCACGAAGGTGAAGGTGATGCCGAGGAGAACGGTGAGCAGAAGCCCGAGCTTCAGCCCCTTTCGGTCGCCGTGGATCAGCGAATGGTGGGCCCAGGTCACCGTCGTGCCCGAGCACAAGAGGATGAGCGTGTTGAGCAGCGGGAAGCCCCACGGGTCCATCACCTCGATGCCCTTGGGCGGCCAGACCCCGCCCACCGCCTCGACCGCCGACGGGAAGATCGCGCTGTCGAAGAAGGCCCAGAACCAGGCGAGGAAGAACATCACCTCCGATGCGATGAACAGGATCATCCCGTAGCGAAGGTGAAGCTGAACGACAGGCGTGTGGTGGCCGCCGTGGGCTTCCTTGATGGTGTTGGACCACCAGCTGTACATGGTGATCAGCACGCCCGCGGCGCCGAGCAGCATCAGCGGAACACCGTAACGATTCGCGTGGAACCACATCACCGCGCCGGCGAACATCACGCCGCCGCTGATCGCGCCGATCAATGGCCAGGGATCGGGTTCGACCAGATGGTAATCGTGGTGCTTCGTCGCGGCCATAGGTGCAGCTTCCCTCGTTGAATTCCCCTCGGCTCTAGCGAGGGGTTTGGACAGTTTCCACCGGATAAAATGTATAGCTAAGCGTGATCTCGTGGACCTGGTTCGTGTCCGGGTCCTGCTTGATGGCCGGATCGACAAAGAACACCACCGGCATATCGACCTTCTGCCCCGGCTTCAGCGTCTGCTCGGAGAAGCAGAAGCATTGGATTTTCTTGAAATATTTCCCGACCCTGCTGGGCGAGACATTGTAGACGGCCTGGCCGACGATCGTCCGCGCGCTGAGATTCTGGGCGCGGTAGAAAATCTTCGTCCGCGCGCCCGGCGCGATGTCCACCGAATTCTGTTCGGGCTCGAACCTCCAGGGCAGGCCGGGGTGGACGTTGGCGTCGAACTCCACCTTCACCTCGCCGGCGACCGCGCCCGGGGCGCGATCGGCCCGCTGCGTCGTCCCGCCAAATCCGGTCGCTTCGCAGAACATCCGGTAGAGGGGCACCGAGGCGAAGGCGAGCGCCAGCATGAAGGCCCCGATGAGGGCGAGGATCGCCCCGGTCTTTCCGTTCTTCCGCTCCGCGACGATGGTCACCAGTTCATTCCCGTTTTCGCAATCGTGATGAAGAAGAAGAGCACGACGAACGCGCCGAGCAGCCAGGCGAGGATTCGCGCTCGTGCTCGCTGCCGCTTTCGGATGAGCTCCAGCTCTCCGTCCTTCAAATGGGGCGGCACGTACGGTTCCGGGCCCGGAGCGAAGATTCCCTCGTCCTTCCTGTCGGTCACGAGGCGAGCCATGCGTCGGCGACAAGCACGGTGAACAGGAAGAAGAGATAAAAGACCGAATAAGCGAAGAGGTGCTTTTCCGGGCCCATCCGCGCCGGCTCACTGGCCTTGTTGGCGAGGACCCGGGCGGCAAGCACCGCGAAGACCGCGCCGAGAACCGCGGCCGTGATCCCATAAGTCGCGCCCGCAAGGCCGAGCGGCCAGGGGGCAACCGCCGCCGCGGCCATCACCAGCGTGTAGAAGAAAATCTGGCGCCGCGTGTTCTCGACGCCCGCGACCACCGGCAACATCGGGATTCCCGCCGCCGCATAGTCCGACCGGACGAACAGCGAGAGCGCCCAGAAATGCGGCGGGGTCCACAGGAAGATGATCGCGAACAGCAGCAGCGGAAGCGCCGAGACCTGGCCCGTGGCCGCGACCCAGCCGATCAGCGGCGGAAAAGCCCCGGCGGCGCCGCCGATGACGATGTTCTGCGCCGTGCGCGGCTTTAGCCAGGCGGTGTAGATCACCACATAAAACAGGATCGAGGCGGCGAGCAGGAGCGCCGCCAGCCAGTTGGTCGCAAGCCCCATCAGAAGGACCGAGAAGACTCCCA
>DASURT010000305.1:0-7064 GCA_036375515.1 Sphingomicrobium sp. | reverse complement strand
AAGGAAGCCTATGCGGAGCTCAACGCGCCGCTCGTCAGAGACGTGTCGTTCGTCAACTTGCTCGAGCTCAATGCCGCGGTCCGGATCTCGGATTATTCCACCTCGGGTTCGACGACGACCTTCAAGGGCGGGGTGAACTGGAAGCCCTTCAAGGACCTCCGGCTCCGCGGCTCCTATGCCGAGGGCTTCCGCGCTCCGTCGATCGGCGAATTGTTCGGGACCATTTCGCGATTCGACCAGACGATCTTCGATCCCTGTTCGTCGGACGCCGACAACGTCGCTCCGCGGCGCTTCCAGAACGATCCGACGGTCGCGGCAAACTGTATCGCTCACGGAGTTCCGCCAGGAGGCACCTATAAGCAGGCCAACCCGCAGCTGTCCGTCATCGTCTCCGGCAATGAGAACCTGCAAGCCGAAACATCGAAGAGCTGGATCTTCGGCGGGGTCTACAGCCCGTCGTTCCTCCCCGGCTTCTCGATCGAGGCGAACCACTACAACATCAGGATCGACGATGCGATTCAGGCGGTCGACGCCGGGATCACGCTCACCAATTGCGAGGTCAACAACGACCCCGCCGCCTGCGCTCTCGTGACGCGGTCCTTCGCCGGAAGCGGCCAGGTTACGCAGATCAACGGCGTCCTGGGCAACATCGCCGGAATCAGGACCAAGGGCATCGACCTCAACGTCGCTTACCGCACGAAGAAGACCAAGGCCGGAACGTTCGGCTTCACCTGGAACAATACGTTCCTCAAGAACTACGATCTGCTCTTGAGCGGCGTCAGCGGAACGCAGGTGATCAGCCGCGAAGGGACGGAGCAGGGCAGCCCGTCGCAAGGGTTCCCCAAGTGGAAATCGATCGGCATCTTCGACTGGGATTACGCCCAGTTCGGGACGACGATCACCGGCCGTTACGTTTCCAAGCTCCGTGAAAGCGGCGGCAATGTCCTGGGCTCGAAATTCTACACCGACCTCCAGCTTCGCTGGTCGCCCAAGCTCGGCTTTTTCAACCAGCTTGGGCTCGCGGTGGGTGTGAACAACCTGTTCAAGACGAAGGCGCCGGGCTGCATCACCTGCGACCTCAACAACTTCGACCCGACGGTCTACGACATCCCGGGGCGCTATTATTACGCCCGCATCGGCGTGAAGATGTGACCCAGGGCCGGCTGGGCCGGCCCGCGGAGTCATCCCCGCTTAGGCGGGGATCCAGTGGAAAAGACTGGGCCCCGGCCTTCGCCGGGGTTCAGACTTTCAGCTGAACTTGAACCTTCGCGCGTTCGCGCCGATGTAAGCTCGCCCCGGCAATGCAAGGATCCGCTTCCCGTGATTGACCATCAAGACATCGTTTCGCAGCTCGTTCCCATCGTCATCGAACAGTCCAACCGGGGCGAGAGAAGCTTCGACATTTACTCGCGGCTGCTGCGCGAGCGGATCGTGTTCATCACCGGGCCGATCGAGGACCACATGGCCTCACTGGTGACCGCCCAGCTGCTCTTCCTCGAGTCCGAGAACCCGAAGAAGGACATCTTCATGTACATCAACTCGCCGGGCGGGGTGGTGACCGCCGGGCTCGCGATCCACGACACGATGCAATATATCCGGCCCAAGATCAGCACCGTGTGCATCGGCCAGGCCGCCTCGATGGGCAGCTTCCTGCTGGCCGCGGGCGAGCCGGGCATGCGCGTCGCGCTCACCAACAGCCGGATCATGGTCCACCAGCCCTCGGGCGGCGCCCAGGGCATGGCCTCGGACATCGAGATCCAGGCGCGCGAGATCCTGCGCATGCGCCAGCGGCTGAACGAGCTTTACGCCAAATACACCGGCCAGAAGATCGAGGAGATCGAGAAGGCGATGGATCGCGACAAGTTCCTCGAGGCCGACGAGGCGAAGGAATTCGGGATCATCGACGAGGTGTTCGACACGCGACCCGAGCCGGGCGAAGGCGACACCACGGGGCAGGGCGGAGTGACGCCGGCTTAAGTCATCCGGCTAAAGCTTGAGCCCATATTCGGCGAAGCGAGTCTCCACATCGGGGTCCAACTTCATAGCTTCGGCGCGGTCGGCGACGGAACGGGCCTTGTCGCCTTTCCGGGCATAAGCGATCGCTCGGCCCATGTAGGACGCGGAACCGGTCTTCTTGGCGATTGCCTGGCCGTACAGGGAGATGGCCTCGTCAAACTTGCCAAGGCGAAGTTTCACCAACGCGAGGCTATCCAGCGCCGCGCCGTTGTCGGGCTTGAGCCGCAGGGCCTCCTGGCAATCCTGAAGTGCTGACTCCAGCATCATATTCTTGGTCGCCTTCGACCAACACAGATTGTTGAACTCCGTCGCCGATTTGAGTGAGGCCCTCCGCGCCGCGAGCAATTTCTCGGCCTCGACGGTATTCCCTGCCTTGTAGAGGATCATCGCGCGGCCGATTGCGAGATACGTGTTGTCGGGCGCCGCTTCGACGGCCGCGTCGTAGAGTTGCAGCGCGCCCTTGTAGTCGGACGTAACCGCGAGTTGCTCCGCCTTCTCAGCCAGAGCCTCTGCATTGCCCGGCTCGAGCTTCAGCGCCTTGTCCAGGTCTGCAAGGCGCCCAGCATGGTCGTTAAGCGGCCGGGACTGCGCCCGGTTCACATAGACATAAGCTTCCGATTTGATCGCAAGCGCCTGATCGAAGGCCCTCATCGCCTCCGCTTGCATCCCGAGGCGCGCATAGGTCTTTCCGGCCGCCACCAAGGCATAGTCCGATTTGGGATTTTCCTTGGCCAGAAGCTCGACTTCCTTGGCGACCGCATCGCGCTGTGCGCGCTTCAGAAAGATGTTTGCCCGAAGGACGCGCAGGTCGGGAGTGTCCGGATGGGCTTTGAGAACCTGTTCCGAATCGGCGAGCGCCTTATCGTCCTCACCCAGGCGGGCGTAGGCTTGAGCGCGGTGCAGCAGGTCGAAGGGTTCGCCGGGTTTCGCTTCGAGCGCTTTCGTGAAAGCGTCAACCGCTGCTTGATAATTCTCCCGACCCTCCGCGATAACACCTTCAACCTCGAATAGCCCCGGAAGCTGCGGATCAAGCGCGGTTGCGGCCTTAAGATCCCGTTCGGCTTCGTTGAGTTTGCCGGCCATCGCGTTGGCGTATGCGCGGTTGGCGAGCAGGGTCGGATCGTCGGGAGAACGCGCGATCGCCTCGTCGAGGCCGACGACGCTTTCCTTCGCTTTGCCCTGGCTCTGGAGACAGATCGCCCGGCGGGCCAGCGTGAACGTATCGCTCGGTTCCTTTGCGAGGGCCTTCGCATAAAAGCCCAGCGCCTTTGCGCAATCGTTCCTTGCCTCGGCGAGAATGCCGCGGCCTTGAAGGGCAACCCAATTCCCGGGATCGAGCGCCTCGGCGTCGTTGAAGTCCTTCTCGGCAGCGGCGTATTCGCGTTTCCGAACCTGTACGATTCCGCGATTAGCGAGCGCCCACGGATCCTTTGGGTCGAGCGAAGCAGCCTTGGTCAGATCGGCGAGCGCCTCGTCGTACCTTTGGCGTTTCATGTACAAGCGGCCTCGGTTGAAAAACTGATCGGCCGTGGCAGGTTGATTGGCTCCCAGCCCCGCTAAGTCGGCGTCGGTCGGAACATAGTCGTCCGGGGTCCTGAGGTAGACATCATCGTCCTCGAGAGCCTTGAGGCGCGGCGCGGCCGTCAAGGCTTCCTTGTACGCGACCTCGGGCGCAACGCTGCGCTCGCTCGATTCGACGATCAGAGTATTGTCCTTGACCGTTTCGGTTCGCGCATATTCCACGCCCGCGAGCGTCTCGTGCACGGCTTCGGGCAGCTTGCGCAGTTGCGCGAAAAAGCCGGGCGGCAGCTTGATCGTCGCCGTGTCCTTGATGAACCGGGGATGGTTGATGGCAACGGGTACGTCGTGCAGCGGACCCGCGGGCCGGTCGAAATCCGGCTTGAATGCGATTCCCGACGTCGGGACGTAAAGCCAGCCATTGTCGTCCCAGCCAAGCGTCGCCCTGCCGCCGATGGCGATCGTGAACACGCGCTTCGCCTTATCCAGCCCGTACGATGACGACGCGACGTCAAAGCCGTCGAAATAGCTCCTGGCCTTTTCCCGCATCACCTGTGCGCGTTGGTCCACGCTAAGTGCCGAGTAGAGAAGATTCAGCTCCACCGCCGAATCGCCACGGTAGAGCTCCGTTATCGTAATCGGCGCCGGAGCATAGACACCGCCACTGGCGTCAACTTCGACGTGCCGCTCCTGGTTGGGCGTTTGGAAGGGTGCAGGGATCATGTGCACGAGCTGGGCATTTTCGATGAGCGGCAAGCCCCAGCCGAAATCGGGCACGTCTATCCCGTCGAGCGACGTGTCGCCCGTACGAGTTCCGTCGAGCCAATAGGTCTTGCCGCCGACGCGTGCGCGGACCAGCACGTGATTGAAAAGCGCAATCATCGGCAGGCGGTCGGCGATCGCATCGCCCATCTGCGGATTCACCAACACCGGTTCGGCCTCGATCCCAAGCTCGTGCAGGATCGCCAGCAGCAACGCCGTCTTCGCCTTGCAGTCGCCAAAACGCCGGGACCAGGTTTCTTCCGCGCTCGCCGGGACGTAGCTGCCCTGGCCCATCAGCAAGGCTACATAGCGAACCCGCTGTTCCACGAGCTGCAGTGCTTGCTCCGCGCGAAGCTTCGGATCGCTCGACGCCTTTCGGATTTTCTCGACCTCGTCGCGCAGCGGCCCTGCAGCCGGTACCATCGCGGCTTGTCGGAAGAGCGGACTCATCAGAGCAGCCGCATCGGCCCATGACCGAAAGTCGCTCACTTCGCCCATTCGGCCGATCCGATAGCGGACTGGCGCATTCTTCGGCGCAATTGTCGGCTCGACGTCGCGCATCGTCAGGTCATAGGCCTTATGGGCATCGCGAGTACCTTGCTGCGCCTTGGCGAGATCGCCCGTCGTCTGGATCTTGATGTCGAGCGCGGACGGCCATGCAAGCCGGGCATGGGCAAGCGCGATCTGGGCCGAATCCCAGGGCGCGAAAAATGTTTCGACATGATCCTTGAGCACCGGATCGGAGTGTTCTGTGGTGGTCGCAAGAACGACGACGTCGCCTTCCTGGAGACCTTCGGGCTGGATCGTCGCGGTCAGGGTCCCGTCGAGCATTGCTGTCTCGAGGTTTGTCTCGCGCCTGAGCACCGTGAACGTCTGGCCTGAAGCGAGGACATTGGTCACCTGGCCCGCGCGGCGGATCTCTACTTTGTTCACCGTGACGGTGTCGGTCGCGGGATTCCAGGCGATCGACAGATTGCCCGCGGCGAGGCCCTCCGGTTTCTGAACCCTGAAGGCAAGCTCCGAATAGGTGCTGATCTTCCCCGGCTCCAGCATCGCCTGCTGATCGTGAAGCAACATCGCAACCGGAGCGTCGGTCGGTTTTGTGGCTGGAATGGCTTGCGGCACAACCCAGGCCGGCGGCGGGCCGAAATTCAGGGTTTCGGCTGCAAGGACCGGAGTGGCGGGAGCCAATGCGGCCCCCGCTAGCAGGACCAGTTGAACAAAACGCACAAATCCCCCCTTTTTCGGCACGGGTATCCTAAGGTCGGCTGAAGGGTCTGATCAACCGATTTCAAGTCTCGCTTGAGCGCAATAATGTTCCCCTCTTGTTCTCCATGAACAAATAGGATACGACGCTCTGCACAGGCGGGGCTCGGCCGCCGATCCGCGAAGCGGAATGACCGCTTGCATTGATGAGGGAGACAGGGGACATGGCGGCGCAGTTGAAGATTATCGGTAACACAGTGGAAGCCCCCAAATTGCAGAATTCAGGCATGGACCGGCAGAAGGCGCTCGAGGCGGCGCTCGCCCAGATCGACCGCGCGTTCGGCAAGGGCTCGGCGATGCGGCTGGGCAGCCGCGAGAAGATCGAGATCGAAACAGTCTCGACCGGCAGCCTTGGGCTCGACATCGCGCTCGGGGTCGGCGGGCTTCCGCGCGGCCGGGTGGTCGAGATCTACGGGCCGGAGAGCTCGGGCAAGACGACTCTCGCGCTCCACGCGATCGCCGAGGCGCAAAAGGTCGGTGGAACCGCCGCCTTCGTCGACGCCGAGCATGCGCTCGACCCAGGCTACGCCAAGAAGCTTGGAGTCAACATCGACGAGCTGATCGTGTCGCAGCCCGACACCGGCGAGCAGGCGCTCGAAATCGTCGACACCCTGGTCCGCTCCAACGCGGTCGATATCCTGGTCATCGATTCGGTCGCGGCGCTGGTCCCGCGCGCCGAGATCGAAGGGGAGATGGGCGACCAGTTGCCCGGCCTCCAGGCGCGGCTGATGAGCCAGGCGCTCAGGAAGCTCACCGGATCGATCAGCCGCTCGCGCTGCACCGTGATCTTCATCAACCAGGTGCGGATGAAGATCGGGGTGATGTACGGCAATCCCGAGACGACGACCGGGGGCAATGCGTTGAAGTTCTATGCCAGCGTGCGGCTCGACATCCGCCGTACCGGCCAGATCAAGGACCGCGACGACATCGTCGGCAACACGACCCGCGTGAAAGTCGTCAAGAACAAGGTCGCGCCGCCGTTCAAGCAGGTCGAGTTCGACATCATGTATGGCGAGGGTATTTCGAAAACCGGCGAGGTCCTCGATCTCGGCGTCAAGGCCGGCCTCATCGAGAAATCGGGCGCCTGGTTCAGCTATGATTCGGTGCGCATCGGCCAGGGCCGCGAGAACGCCAAAATCTATCTCAAGGAAAATCCCGACGTCGCGCAGCGGATCGAGAATGCGATCCGCGGGAAGACCGAGGAGGTCGGCGAGGCCTTGATGGTTGGCGCCGGCGAGGAAGACGCATCGGCCGAATAGTGATCGGGTCAAGGCAGTCCCCAGCTGCCTTGCTTCCGATCACCCCCGGCGGCGGGCGGACGCGTCCGGCTTCCGCCCGCTGCCTCCGAATGGCATGAGCGTCTATCCCAGGTCTTCGGGAATCGCGGTCGACGTTTCCGCCGCGGTCTGCTCGTCGGGATCGGCCCGCATTGGCGCGAACAGGCGCCTGGGCTCGGTCAGGACGATCAGGATGTAGCCGGCGGACGCGCAGCCGGCGAGCCC
>DASURT010000304.1:0-7770 GCA_036375515.1 Sphingomicrobium sp. | reverse complement strand
CGATACAGCGAGCCGTCGCAGGTGAAGGTGAACTGGCAGCCGGTCGGGCGGGTCGAGCCTTCATAGACGACGCCGCAGACGCTCGCCGGGAAGGCGGGATGGCGGACGCGGTTCAGGACCACCTGCGCCACCGCGCGCTCGCCGTCCGAATCCTGGCTTCCGGCCTCGTAATAGATCGCGCTGGTCAGGCACTCGAGCGCCCGCGCGCGGGCCGCCTTGTCGCCCGCGAAGACGAACGGCCGGGCGGCCGGATTGGGGCCGCTCGCCACGGGGATCGCCGCATTGACCCTGAGCGCTTCGCCGGGCGCGACCTGCTTGAGCAGCAGGGGCGGCGGCGCGGGCGGGGCCGCGGACGGGCCGAAAGCCAGCTGCGCGCTCGACTGAGCGGCGCTGCCGATGGCGGCCGCGACAACGAGTCCGAGCACGCCCAGGCCGACCGTTTCGCGAGGATAGGCGCGCCAGACCGCCGCCGCGCGCGGCTTCAGCCGCGCCGCACGCGCCTTGAGCCCTTCGAGGGGGTTGGAGAGAGTGACTGCCCGGGACATTCCGCTCTGTTATAGTCGCCTAATACAGTTGGTTCAACAATTTCACCGGGGCGGCTTTCGCCAGCGCCCGCTCTCGATCCATCTTATCAATGGTCTCAATGGGATGATCCAGATTATTCCCATGACCAGATAGAATGGAGCCTGAACGAGAATAGGCCATCGCCCGACGAAGGGCGCGAGGCTTGCGACGAACGCCGCCCAGAAAAGGATGAGCAGCAGGATCAGCGCGATTCCGACGAGCTTTCGGGCGGAGGGCTGGGGCGGGTTCGACATCATTCACCTGCTGGGGCCTGCAATCGCGTCGCCGCGCTCGGCGGCTCTTAGCTTCACTATTTTCTCATGGAAGGGCGGCATTTCGTGGGAAGTTAGAGCCGCCGCACGCGCGGCTCCATCGTTGGACGGCGTTCGGCGCGCTCCGCCTCGATCCGGTCGAGGATCGCCTGGTGCTCGGCCCAGATCGCCTCGGCCCTGGCCCGCTCCTCGGCCTCGACCTCCTCACGCTTCCGCATCTCTGCGCGGTAATGGCGCCGGGCGACCGCCGTGTCGCGGCGATATTTGACGTCGGGGCTGCCGCCGGAGAGCAGGGCGATGGCGAGCCGGTCGCAGCGACGGTGCTCGACCCGAACCAGCCGGCCGCGTCGGAACACCGGCACGAAGGCGCCGCCGAGCGCGCGCTGGAGGGCGTCGGCGCGGACCCGTTCGATGCCCTCCTCGATCGCCCCGTCCCAGGCCTCGGCGAAGCTGTCGGCCCCGGGCGCGTGGAGCAACTGATAGGCGCTGCGCGGGCTCTTGCCGACGGCGCGCGCGGCGCGGGCGACGCCGCCGCAGCGCGACAGCGCGAACAGGAAGAGCTGCTGGCGTTCGGGCGACCAGCCGTTGCGGCGGGCGCGCCGCCGCGGGACGGGCGTGAAGGCGATGCGGTTGGCGGGGTCGGCGGCTTCGGCCTCGAACTCCGCCCAGTCGAAGGGGGTGGTGCTCATCGACGAGCTTATGACGGAGGAGGCGGGGTGTAGGACAGCGAAAAGTGTGTTCGCGTTGACCTGCGGCGCGAGCCGGCCCGCAATTGTCATCCCGGCCTTGAGCCGGGACCTGCCTTCACTTCAGCGGCAGCGGATCAAATCCGAAGTCTTCGGCCAAGTCGCGCCAGGTGGGGTTCTTTTCGTGGATGAGGTCATATTTCCACGAGCGAGGCCAGCGCTTGATCCGCTTCTCGCGCAGAATTGCACTCTCCATCGTCTCGTGCGGCTCGAACCAGACGAGCCGCTTGATTCCGTAGCGACGCGTGAAGCCGCGCACGACGCCCTCTCGATGTTCCCAAATGCGTTTCATCAAATCCGACGTCACTCCCGTGTAGAGCGTGCTGTGGGACGCTCGGGCGAGAAGGTAGACGCAGGGCCGCCAATCGGAATCCATGTTCGCAAATAGGAAGAAGGCAGGTCCCGGCTCAAGGCCGGGATGACGAGCTGGCTTCAGCGGCTGGCCGCGCGGACTTCGAGGGTGCCGGCGGGAAGGGGCCGCGGGAGCTCGTGATCGGGCGCGCCGAGGTCGAGCCAGACTTTCCATTGGCCCGGCGCGAGGACCGCGACCTGGCGGCTGTGATAGGGCGCGACGTCGGGGCCGGGCTCGGTCGTCAGCATCGTGAACGCCTCGCCGATCGTCGGAACCTGGCGCACCAGGCCGGCGATCCCGATCATCCCTCCGCCGTTCCAGCCGAACAGCCAGCGGTCCTTGCGCTTCCTTTTCGGGTCGGCCGGCGCGGTGAATTCGTAGAAGCCGTCGGCGACGATCAGGCACCGCCCGGACGGGAACTCGCGGTTCTCCGAGCGGAAATTATAGACCGGCTTGCCGCTCGGCCCGGGCCAGCTCCACCGGCGCACGACCAGCTCATAACCGTTGCCGTCCGTCGCGGCGCGCACGATCGGTCCGGGATCGGTGATCGCGATGTCCCTGGCGGCAAGGTTCGGTGCGCCCTCCGGAAAGCGGAGCGGCATTTGCAGCTCCCTAAAGATCCGCGCCACCTCATCGACGGAGCGGCTCTGGGTGTAGAGGTTGCACATCGGCCTGGCGCTAAAATTCCATCGGGATTTGGCCGAACCATTCGACCCCGTCGGGCGAGGCGAAGGCGTCGAGCGGGACATCCCAGTCATCGCGCGGGATGGTGTCGGCGAGCCGCTGGACGGGCCAGCCCAGCCCGATCAGGCGGGCGCGGTGCTTCTTCAGGCTGACCAGCGCGCGGTCGTAATGGCCCTTGCCGCGCCCGAGGCGCGTCCCCGAGCCGTCGACCGCGATCAGCGGCACGAGCACCAGATCGGGCTGGACGACCGGATGGCGCTTCGCCGGCTGCATGATCCCGAACGGGCCGGGCTCGAGCGGGTCGCCGGCGAGGAAGCGGAACGGCTTGGCCGGGTTATGGAAGCAGGGGAAGGCGGCGATCGCCCCGACCGCGCGGGCCTCCTCCATCGCCGGCAGCGGGCTGATCTCGCTCCCGAGCGGGTGATAACCCGCCACGACCGACACTCCGGCGAAGAGCGAGGTTAGCTTCTCGGCAAGCCTTTGCTCGAGCAGGGCCCGGTCGGCGTCGGACAAGGTGGCGACGAACGCCTTGCGCGCGTCGAGCGCGGCGCGGCGAAGCACGTCCTTGGACAGCGGCTCCATCTCAGGCCCCGAGTGCATTTGGGGCCCGGGAGAAAAAGGAGGTGACGGGACCACCGTGGCCGTTTGCCCTAAAATCCTCTGACGCCAAAACGTCAGGTGGGCGCCGTGTGATCCGGACCGGAATCCGGGCAGGGACAGCTCCCAAGTGGATCATATCGCCTCAGGGATTTTCCGAAGGCTCGCACCGGGTAGTGCCCGTCGCAGCCGAGATAGGGTCAGGCGCCGTCTCGCTCAAGAGCGTCGGCCAGCGTTTCGAGGCGCCCCGCGAGCGTTTCGGCGCGCTGAACGAGCGCCGGATCGGGCGCGGCGGGCGCGGCGGCCGGGGCGACTGATTCGGGGCGCTTGTCCATCAGCTCGTCCGCAAGCAGGAGCGCGGCGAACAGAAACTGGCGCGCCTCGCTCAGCGTGCCCAGGCCCGCCAGCGCCTCGCGACTCTTGCCGTCGACCAGCCGGGCGGCGGCCCGGAGCTGCTCTTCCTCGCCCTCGCGGCAGGCGACCGGATAGACCCGCCCGGCGATCATGAGGTCGACCAGGGTTGACATCAGTGCGCCGCCTCCCGGATCAGCTGGTCGAGCTCCGCGACCGCTTCGCGCACCCTGGCGCGAAGGTCCTCGTCGCGGCTCGACGCGGCCTCGCGATTGGCGAGCGCGCGCTCGATCCGCTGAAGCGCTAGCTCGGCGCGGCCGAGAGCGACGGAAAGACCACCGTCGTCCATGGTTCAGTTCGCTACGCAACTTCGCGATTCCGGGCAAGCATCGCGGCGGCGATTTGACGCGGCGGGCAGGGCGGCTATGGGGTCGGCGCATCACATCATCGGCCCGCCGAATCCGGCACTCGGCCGCACCGCTGAGGAGCCAGGGACTTGCAGCCGACCCAACGCCGACTTGCCAATGCCATCCGGGCGCTGGCGATGGACGCGGTCGAGGCAGCCAACAGCGGGCACCCCGGAATGCCGATGGGCATGGCCGACGCGGCCACCGCTTTGTTCACGCAACATCTCAAGTTTGATCCCAGCGACCCCGCATGGCCCGACCGCGACCGGTTCGTCCTGTCGGCGGGGCATGGATCGATGCTGATCTACGCCTTGCTCTACCTGACTGGCTACGCGCGGCCGACGATCGACGACATCAAGCGCTTCCGCCAGATCGGGAGCCCGTGCGCGGGTCATCCGGAGAATTTCGAGCTTCCCGGAGTCGAGGTGACGACGGGGCCGCTCGGGCAGGGCGTCGCGATGGCGGTCGGGATGGCGATCGCCGAGCGGCATTTGAACGCGGTCTATGGCGACGATCTGGTCGACCACCGGACCTTCGTCGTTGCCGGCGACGGCGATTTGATGGAGGGCGTCAACCACGAGGCCGTGGGGCTCGCGGGCCACTTGAAGCTCGGCCGGCTGATCGTCCTGTGGGACGACAACAGGATCACGATCGACGGCTCGACCGATCTGTCGCGGAGCGAGGACGTGGTCGCGCGCCATGCCGCCGCCGGCTGGCAGACACTCGAGTGCGACGGGCTCGACGCCGGCAAGGTCAGCCGGGCGATCGAGGAGGCGCTGGCCGACCCGCGGCCGAGCCTGATCCGCTGCAAGACGATCATCGGCTACGGCGCGCCCAACAAGCAGGGGACGGCGGCGACGCATGGCGCGGCGCTCGGCGCGGACGAAGTCGCGGCGGCGCGCGTCGAGCTCGGCTGGGACTTGCCGGCGTTCGAGATCCCCAACGACGTCCTGACCACGTGGCGGGCGTTCGGCGAACGCGGCGCAAGCGAACGAGCGACCTGGCTGGAACGGCTCGAGGCGAGCGGCAAAAGGCAAGAGTTCCTTTCGCGCTTCGAGGCCGGGCCGGACGAGAGCTGGCTCAAGCCCTACCTGGATGGCCTTATCGCCAACCCGCCCGCGGTGGCGACCCGCAAGGCTTCGGAAATGGCGCTGGAGGCGATCAACGCGGCCATTCCGGCGACGATCGGGGGCTCGGCGGACCTGACGGGCTCGAACAACACCAAAACCAGGGGACAAGAGCCGCTGACGGCGGACGATTACGCGGGCCGCTACATCTATTACGGAATCCGCGAGTTCGGAATGGCCGCGGCGATGAACGGAATGGCGCTGCACGGCGGGGTCATCCCCTATGGCGGCACGTTCCTGGTGTTCACCGATTATGCGCGGCCCGCGATCCGGTTGTCGGCGCTGCAGAAAGCGCGGGTCATCTACGTCATGACCCATGATTCGATCGGCCTCGGCGAGGACGGGCCGACGCACCAGCCGATCGAGCATTTGCAGTCGCTGCGCGCGATGCCGCAGATGGAGGTTTATCGGCCGGCCGACGCGGTCGAGACGGCGGAATGCTGGGCGCTGGCTATGCAAAGCGACGGCCCTTCGATCCTCGCGCTCAGCCGGCAGAATCTGCAGCCCGTGCGGACCGAGGCGGCGAAGGAGAACCTTTGCGCCCGCGGCGCCTACCGCCTGAAAGGGGCCGTGAACGCCCGCAAGGTGATCCTGATCGCCACCGGCTCCGAGGTGGAAGTGGCGCTCGGCGCGGCGGAGAAGCTTGAACAGCGGGGGATCGGTACCGACGTGGTGTCCATGCCCTGCACCGAACGCTTCGACGCCCAGCCGCAAGCCTATCGCGAGGATATCCTCCCCGATGTCAGCAATCGCGAGATCCTGCGCGTCTCGATCGAGGCCGGGACCACCTTCGGCTGGGAGCGCTACACCGGCCTCCATGGCCTCAGGATCGGGATCGACCGCTACGGCGTCTCCGCCCCGGCCAAGGATGCATTCGAATATTTCGGCTTCACCCCCGACAAGGTCGCCGAGCGCGTCACCGCCTTCATCAGGACAAGAGGAATCCAATGACGAAAGTTGCAATCAACGGTTTCGGCCGCATCGGCCGCCTCGTCGCGCGCGCGATCCTCGAGCGCCCCGACTGCGGGCTGGAGCTGGTCAGCGTGAACGACCTTGCCGACGCGACGGCGAATGCCTGGCTGTTCAGCCATGACAGCGTGCACGGGAAGTTCCCCGGTGAGGTAAAGGCCGAGGGCAGCGACATCATCGTCAACGGCAAGCGCATCCACGTGACCGCCGAGAAGGACCCGGCCAAGCTTCCGCATCGCGACCAGGGCGTCGAGCTGGCGCTTGAATGCACCGGCTTCTTCGCCGACCGCGAAAGCGCGCAGAAGCATATCGACGCCGGCGCGAAGCGGGTCCTCATCTCGGCCCCCGCGAAGGGCGTCGACCTGACGGTCGTCTATGGCGTCAACGACGACAAGCTGACGGCGGACATGACGATCGTCTCCAACGCGTCATGCACGACCAACTGCCTCGCCCCGGTCGCCAAGGTGTTGAACGACGCGCTGGGCATCGAGCGCGGGCTGATGACCACGGTCCACGCCTATACCAACGACCAGAAAATCCTCGACCAGATCCACAAGGATTTGCGGCGGGCGCGGGCCGCGGCAATGTCGATGATCCCGACGACCACCGGCGCGGCGCGCGCGGTCGGCGAGGTGCTCCCCGAGCTGAAGGGCAAGCTCGACGGTTCGGCGATCCGGGTTCCCGTGCCCGACGTCAGCCTCGTCGACCTGACCTTCACCCCGAAGCGCGATACGACGCGCGACGAGGTCAACCAGATCTTGAAGGCCGCGTCGGAGACGAAGCGCCTCAAGGGCATCCTCGATTACACCGACGAGCCGGTCGTCTCGATCGACCTCATGCACACCAGCGCGAGCTCGACCGTCGACAGCCTCGAGACCGCGGTTCTCGAAGGCAAGCTGGTCCGCGTCCTCAGCTGGTACGACAACGAATGGGGCTTCTCGAACCGGATGGTCGACACCGCGGCGGCGATGGCCAAGCTGGGGTGAGATGCCGCAGCTCAAGACCCTCGACGACCTGCCGGAGGATTTGACCGGCAAGACAGTGCTGGTCCGGGTCGACCTGAACGTCCCGATGGAAGGCGCGAAGGTCACCGACGACACGCGGCTCAAGGCGATGCTTCCGACGGTGCTGGAATTGAGCGACCGCGGCGCGATCGTCCTGCTGTTGTCGCATTTCGGACGCCCGAAGGGGGAAAAGCGGCCGGACATGTCGACCGCGCAGCTCGTCCTCCCGCTCCACCGGCTGGCGGGCCGGTCGGTGCGGTTCATTGAGGATTGCGCCGGGCCGGAGGCCGAGCGCGCGATCGCGACCATGCTTCCGGGCAATATCGGCATCCTCGAGAACACGCGGTTCCATGCGGGCGAGGAAAGGAACGATCCCGAGCTTGCCAAGGCGATGGCGGCGCTCGGCGATGATTACGTCAACGACGCCTTCTCGGCCTCGCACCGCGCGCACGCCTCGACCGAGGGGATCACGCACTACCTGCCGAGCTACGCCGGCCGTGCGATGGAAAGGGAATTGAAGGCGCTCGAACGCGCGCTCGGCGATCCCGAGCATCCGGTCGCCGCGGTCGTCGGCGGCGCCAAGGTGTCGACCAAGCTCGACGTGCTCGGCCACCTCGTCGGCAGGGTCGATCATCTCATCATCGGCGGCGGAATGGCGAACACCTTCCTCGCCGCGCGCGGAGTGAATGTCGGCAAG
>DASURT010000303.1:0-4732 GCA_036375515.1 Sphingomicrobium sp. | reverse complement strand
GAGCCAGGCAGTGACGTCGGTGCGGATCAGCTCTTCTTCGGATTCGAGCGGACGGCTCATCAGAAATAGCCCTCCTGCTTCTTCTTCTCCATCGATCCGCTTCCGGCGTCGCGGTCGATCGCCCGGCCCTGCCGCTCGCTCGTCTTGGTGAGAAGCATCTCGGCGACGATCGACTCGACCGTTTCCGCGTCGCTCTCGACCGCCCCGGAGAGCGGATAGCAGCCGAGCGTCCGGAAGCGCACGCGGCGGAGCCGCGGCTCCTCGCCCTTCTCGAGGCGCATCCGCTCGTCATCGACGAGCAGGATCAGCCCGTCGCGCTCCACCGTCGGCCGCTCGGCCGCGAAATAGAGCGGGACGATCTCGATTTTCTCCTTGAGGATATATTGCCAGACGTCGAGCTCGGTCCAGTTGGACAAGGGGAAGACGCGGATGCTTTCGCCTTTGCTCTTCCTCACGTTGTAGAGCGACCAGAGCTCGGGCCGCTGGCGCTTCGGGTCCCAGCGATGGTTCCGGTCGCGGAAGCTGAAGATCCGCTCCTTGGCGCGGCTCTTTTCCTCGTCGCGCCGGGCGCCTCCGAACGCGGCGTCGAAGCCATGTTTGTCGAGCGCCTGCTTCAGCCCTTCCGTCTTCCACATGTCGGTGTGGAGCGGGCCGTGATCGAACGGGTTGATGCCCTGGGCCTCGGCCTCCGGATTCTTGTGGACGATGAGCTCGATTCCCGGGTCGGCGGCGACCTTGTCTCTCAGGGCGTACATGGCCCTGAACTTCCACGTCGTGTCGACGTGAAGCAGCGGAAACGGCAGGGGGCTGGGGAAGAAGGCCTTCTTCGCAAGGTGCAGCATCACCGCCGAATCCTTGCCGATCGAATAGAGCATGACCGGGCGTTCGGCCTCGGCGACCGTTTCGCGCATGATGTGGATGCTCTCGGCCTCGAGCCGCTCGAGATGCGTGAGTGAACGCACGTGCCCTTCAGGTCCCCGCTTCAATCATCCGTGTCCGGTAGCACGACTAGAGGCAAAGACGGGCGGGGAGAAGTTCGCCCCAAACAGAAAGAAGAGGGAGTTTCCTCCCTCTTCTCCCCTTTTCGCATTGTCGCTTCCCGGGCCGGTGAGCGCCCGCGCGCCCACCGGAACCATGGATCCGAGCCTAACCGGGGCCCCCCGCAAAGTACTACTTTGCGGGGTATCCCTTAGCCGCGCTCGCCGCGTTCCACCGGCGGCGGCGGAGGCGGAGGCGGAGGCGGCGGAGGCGGCGGCGGAGGTGCTGCTTCCGGCGGCGGAGGCGGAGGCGGCGGCGGGGGCGGCGGAGGCGGCGGGGCCGCGTGCCCGCCGAGCGGCAGCACGGCCTTGAAGAAGCCGCTGTGGCTCTTCACGTCCTTGTTGAACTCGCCCTCGTAGCCGACCCGGATGTCCGCGATGCCGAGCTTCCCGCCGATGCTGAGGCCGGCGAGGATCGTTCCGCGCTTGTCGTTCGACGAAGCGATGTCGAACGCGCAGCTGTCGATCTGGCAGTCGAACGCCTCGGAGATATCGGTCTGGCGATCGCCGAACCGGTGCCGGTAACCGAGGTTCACCTCGGGGACGATGCCGCCCATCTGGGTCGCCCACTTCACACCCGCGGTGAGGAAGGTGTGCTTGGCCGTATTGCGATCGAGATGGAGCTCCGCGCCCGTCGTCGTGTGCTCGATGAACTCGTCCATCTTCGCGTGGACGTAATCGAGGTTGAGGTACGGGTTCAGGACCGAGCTTCCGCCGATCGGGAAGCGGGCGCCGCCGTGCAGGCCGGCGGTCCACATCTTGACGTCGGGATCGCCGTCGACTTCGCCGACGAACGTGCCTCCGAACGGCGTCAGGTCGACGATGCGGGTCGAGTTGCCGTCGTACGCGCTGTAGGTGCCCATCGCCTTCACATAGAAGACGCCCGGGTCGTACACGCCATAGACGCCGAACTGGTAGCCGTCCGCGTCGACCTTCTGGTTGAAGCGGTTCTCGCGGGTGTGGTTGTTGACCACGCCGATGCTCGCGCCGACCAGCGCGGCGCCGCCGAGCCTGGCGTCGAAGCCGAACACGCCGGTCAGGCGCTTCGACTTGGCGTCGCCGGCGAAGACGTCGCCGTCCACCTTGCGGGTCTGGTAGTCGGCCTGGATCCACAGGTGGATCGGGGCCGTGCGGCACTCGAGGACCGAGCCCGCCAGCGCCGGAATCTCGCAATTCGTCGCCCGATCGAGGATGTCGTTGTAATGGACACCCAGCGACGGGAACGACTGGAGGTACTGGGCATAGCCCTCGCCCGCCAGCTCGTTCATGGCGATGTTGAAGTCGCCCGCGTCGGTGATCAGGAACAGGTCCGCGGCCAATGTGGCGAAGCCGCCGGTGAGGTCCGTGCTGAAGAGGCACTCGATCCCTTCGGCGGTGGCGAGGCCGTTCGGGTCGAGGCCCGGAACATCGCTGAACGCGATCCGGGTCAGCGACAGGTCGACGTTCGCGCTCGCATCATAGATGCACTCGAGGTCGAGCAGTACCGAGCCCGCAACGGCGCCGCCGAGCGCACAGGTCCCGAAGGTGCCGGTGCGGGTCGTGGCGTCGATCACGTTATCCCAGAAGTAGCTGTCCGCGAACAGCCCGCCCGGCGGAGTGATCACCGCGCGGATCGTTCCGGCCAGCGTCGCCGTGCCGGTGACGATGAGGTCCGGATAGGTCGTGGCGAGCTGCGTTCCACCGACCGCCGGCGAAATGTCGAACTCGATCGTTCCGGCCGACGTCTGGGTGTAGGTCGGAACGGTGAGCCTCGAATTGTCGTCCAGAGTCAGCAGGCCCGAGTTGGTCATCGCGCCGCTGCCGCTGACCGTTCCGGCATTGATATTGAACGTTCCCGAGTTGGTCAGCACCGTCAGAACGTTAGCGAACGTCAGGTTGCCGTTGGCGTTGACCGTGCCGGCGTTGGTCAACGTTTCGAGACTGTCGAACGTCGAAGCGGCGCCGATGTTGATCACGCCCGCCGCGCTGTTGGTCACAACGTCGGTATCGGCGAGACCGAAGAACCGGTTGAGCCCCGTCGTGTTCCAGGTACCCGCGTTGGTGATCGTGTCGTTGAACGTGCCCAGGTCGACGCGACCGTTCATCGTTGCGCCGGCCAGGTTGCTGATCGTGTTCTGGGTGCCCGTGGTGTTGTTCCACACCGCCAAACCGTTGGCCTGGCCTCCGACCGTTCCGGAGTTGGTGAGGGTGAACGTTGCGCCGTCCGCGACGATCGCGCGTCCGGGAGCGGCGGTCGTTCCAGCCGAAACGGTACGGCCGGCCGCGACGGTCACCGTCCCGGCGCCCGTGCCAGGGTCGAGGACGATGGCGTCCGCGCCGGCGGTCGCATTGGTCACGTTTCCGCCGGTGACGCTGATCGCGATATTCCCGCTCGTCGAATTGGCGCGCACGCCGGCATTGCCAAGGCCCGACGCGCTGACGTTACCACCGACGGTGATCGCCGTGTTGCCGGTCGTGGTCGTCGCCTGGATGCCGTCGCCCGCCGCGGCGGTAATCGCGCCGCTGGTGAGCGTGAGCAAGCCGGTCGTGGAATCCGCCTGAATGCCGTCGCCGGTCGTCGTGTTGATGGCGCCGGTGTAGTTGACAGTGACCGTGCCGGTCCCGGCCGTCGAGACATCGATGCCGTTGCCGGTCGAGAAGATCGCGCCGCTGCCGGTGACGCTTAGCGCCGCAGCCGAAAGGGCGTTTGTAAGGTCGGACTCAATGCCGCTGTCGAATCGGTCCGTCGCGAGGCCGATCGCACCGTTGTTCGTGATCGACACCGCGCCCGTCCCGGCGGTATTTGCGTCGATGCCGTCCGTCGCCGTGTTCACCGCCGTTGCGCGAATCGCGGCATTGTTGACGACCGTGATCGTTCCGGCGTTCGCCGCGTTGGTGATATCGATTTCGATGCCGTCTTGGCCGGTACCTGCACGAAGCGTCTCACCCGCGGTCGTCGTCACGGCGATGTTGCCGGCAGTTCCGGAGTGGTTAACGCTCACTGCTTCCGCGGTCGTAGACGTGACACTCCCACCGATCGTCGCGGTGAGCGAGCCGGTGCCCGTGATCGACACGCCCAAGCCGGCGCCCGTCCCGAGGTTGAAGATGTCGCCAGTCCCACTGTAGACGATCGGCGTATTCACCGAGCTCAGCCCCAGCGCGGCGCTGCCGCCGAAAGTGGGCGTATTGCCCAGGTTGACCTGGATGGTGCCGTTGTTGGTGACGGTCAGAGGATTGGTTCCAACACCGACGTCGGTTTCCGCCAGTCCGAACCCGTCAACCACCGCTCCTGTGGAGACGATAAGGTTAATGCCTATCCCCGCCGAGTTGTAATCCGAATTCCGGTCCGTTGCGCCGAGTCCCGACGTATCCGTCGTGGTGGTCGTGCCGCACGTCTTCGTCTCATTGAATGCGCCGGAGATGACGCACGCGGCCTGGGCCGGCGTCGCCGCAATCATCGACAATCCGAGAGCGGCGGCCGAACCGCCCGTGAGAAGCGCAATGCGCCGGTACGAGGTCGTCATGAGAATATATCCCCTGTTATCAGGCCGCGGATGCGGCCTCGTTCACACGTCGGAATGTCGCCTTCCCGGCAAACCCGTGCGGCCCTTCGGCACAGAGGCACCGCGCACGGTCCACCCGCCGGAGGGGCGACCTTCCTAAGTGCGCTTGGCTTACCGCCGACGCCGTCCAAATCAAAGCCGGAAAGTTGATCC
>DASURT010000302.1:0-10117 GCA_036375515.1 Sphingomicrobium sp. | reverse complement strand
TTCTGGTCGAGGTCGGCCGGTTCGCGCTCCAGCTCGGAGCGTTCAGATGCCTGGAGATTTCGGCGCTCGATCGCCAAAGTGAGGCGTTGCTCGGCATCGCCCCGGCGCTTTCGCCATTCGGTCTGCTCGCGCGCCGCCGCGCTCAGCCGCTCGCGGTCCGCGGCGGTCTCGCGCGCCTTGGTCGCGGCCTCGGCCCTTCGATCGGCGACGGCCGATGCGGCGCTGGCCGCCGAAGCCCGGCCGCCCTCGAGCTCATTCTCCAACGCCGCCGGATCGGGTAGTGCCGCGAGCGACCGCTCGGCGGCAGTGACGGCTTCACGGGCAGCGTCGAGCACGGGTTCGAGATCGGCCTGGCGCTGCGCCAGCCCGGCCCGTTGCGCCTCCATTCGTTCGAGCGTCGCCGCCGCGACGTCGCCCGCGCGCACGGCGTCGCGGGCGTCGCGCTCGGCGGCGAGCGCCTCCCGGCGGGCCTCCTCCGCGGCGGCCCGGCACCGTTCCATTTCCCCAAGTGCGGCCTCGCGCTGCGCCATCGCACGTTCGGCCGCGCGCTCGAGCTCGGGAAGCTCGCGAGCGAGGTCCGCAAGCCGGTTCTTGCGGAGCAGCCGCTCGGCCGCCGCCGCGCCGACATTGGCCGCGACAAAGCCGTCCCAGCGGCGAAGCGCTCCTTCGCGGGTGACCAGCCGCTGCCCGACGCCGAGCTCCTGGCCCCGATCCTCCTCGGCAACCCCAACCTGCCTCAGCCGCCGCGCGAGTTCGGGCGGCGCGCTGACGCGGTCGGCGAGGCATTCGACACCTGGAGGCAAGGCGGGGTCGGACGGCAGCACCTCGCTGCCCTGCCAGCGGCGCGCGGCTTCGCCGCCGATCGCCGCGTCGGCGTCTTCGCCGAGCGCCGCGGCGAGCGCCCGTTCATAGCCGGGTTCGGCCGACAGGCTCGCCATGGCCGCACCGCCACCCTGGTCGAGCGCACGCGCCAGCGCGTCGTGCTCCGACCTTGCCGCCGAGAGCGCCGCCCGGGCGGCCGCCAGCGCAGTTTCCGCCGAATCGCGGTTTTCGGCCGCCGCGGCGCGGCCCTCCTCGGCTGCCGAGCGGCGAGCCTCCGCCTGCGCCAGCGCTTGCGCCGCGGCCTGCGCTTTGACCTCGGCCTCGTCGCGCGCGGACTCCTGCTCGGCGCCATCGCCGAGCGCGTCGAGCTGCTCGGCGAGCCGCGATCTTTCCTGCCCGCTGCGCGCAAGCTGCGCGCGCGCCGCCTCGAGCGCGGCGTCGGCGACACGCCGCTCGGCGCGCATTGCGGCCTGGCGGGCGAGCAGTTCGGCCAGCCCGGCTTCGGCTTCGCGGGACGCGGCTTCGGCGGCGGTGAGTTCGGTCGCCAGGCGCGCGGCCTGCCCTTCCGAATCGCGGAGGCGCTGCTCGACCGAGGCTCGCTCTTCATCGAGTTGCCCGATCGCCCGCGCGGCGTCGCCCTTAAGCGCTTCCTCGCGCGCGATGTCACCGGTGAGGGATGAGTCGAGTCGGTCGAGCTCCGCGAGCCGCCGGACGACCGTGTCGCGCCGGGCCCGCGCGTTCGCGAGCTGGTGCGCCAGTTCGTGCCCAGCCTCTCGGATCTCGGTGAGCGCGTTGCGGCGCTCGGAGAGAGCGAAGTTCGCGCGCTCCTGTGCCGCCTGGGCTTCGGCGATCAGCGCCTGAATCCGCGCGACTTCTTCGGCCGCCGCCGCGGCTTCGGTCGTGGCCATCCCGGCGGCGCGCTCCGCGTCGAGCCAGCGCGCATGCAGCAGGCGGGCCTCGACCACGCGGATCTCGCCCGTGAGCTTGCGGTAGCGTTCCGCCGCCCGCGCCTGGCGGCGAAGCTGGGCCGCACGCTGCTCCTGCTCCCCGAGGATCTCGCCGAGCCGCGCGAGATTGGCTTCGGCCGCGCGGAGCTTCTGCTCGGCATCCTTTCGACGGGCGTGGAGTCCGGAGATTCCGGCCGCCTCCTCGAGCAGCAGCCGGCGCTCAACCGGCTTGGCGGCGATCACCGCCCCGATCTTGCCCTGGCTGACGAGCGCCGGCGAATGGGCGCCGGTCGCGGCGTCGGCGAAGAGCAGCGAAACGTCCTTCTGCCGGACATCCCGGCCGTCGATCCGGTATGCCGATCCGGCGGCCCGTTCGATGCGTCGGGTGACCTCGCTTTCGCCGGCGCCGCCCTGGTCGGTTTCGGCATGTTCGAGGAGGATCGAGACTTCGGCGAAGTCGCGCGGCGGTCGAGTCGCCGTCCCCGCGAAAATCACGTCGTCCATGCCCCCGCCGCGCAGCGACTTGGGGCTGGATTCGCCCATCGCCCAGCGGATGGCCTCCAGCAGGTTCGACTTGCCGCAGCCGTTGGGCCCGACGACGCCCGTCAGGCCCGGCTCGATGCGCAACTCCGCGGGCTCAACGAAGCTCTTGAAGCCGCTGAGCTTGAGCCGCCGGATGCGCAATGCCGTCCCCCCGCCGATTCGCTAGCCGCGCTCGCCGAGTGCGGTTCGGAGCTTCGGCTCGAGCGTCTCCCAGGTCGCCGTGTCCTTTTGCAGCGCGCCGTTGATCACGAAGCTCGGAGTCCCCTGGAATTCCGGATATTGCGAGGTGGCGTCGCTCGTCATCTGGACGAGCTGATTGACCGAATTCTCGTTGGACAGGCACTGCGCGCTCTTCGCCGCCGGGACCCCGCGCATCGCGGCGAAATCCTGGAAGCCGGCGATCTTCGAGATTGCGAGGAACTGCTGGTTCGGCGGCAGGCTCTGAAGCGCCTCGAGCTGCGCCTGGGGAGCGGCCTGGATCTTCCCGACCCAGGTCTCCTGATCCTTGTAGAGCGCGCGCGTCATCGGGAAGAAGCTCTTCACTCCGTTACAGCGCGCGACGAGCGACGCGGCGAGATCGAACGCATCGCGGACGTAATTGCGGAACTCCCAGCTCACCTGTCCGGTCTTCACATATTTGTCGATGAGCGGCCCGGCGCCGGTTTCGTCGAATTCGCGGCAGTGCGGGCAGGTCATCGATCCGAACTCGACCAGCTTCACCTTCGCATCGGGGTTGCCCATGAGGAACCCGCCCTCGGGCGTCTGGGACACGATTTCGGCCCAGTCCCCGCCCGCGGGAGGAGCCACGGGCTTGATGTTGAGCGGCGCGTTGGTCGCCGCGTCCCCCTGCTTGGAGTTGCAGCCGGCGATTGCGACGACGGCCATCGCGCAGGCGAGATAATGGCTGGGCTTCATGGGTTCATTTGCTCCGGTTGATCACGGGAATGGGTGTCCCGCCGTCCTCGGGAATGGACGGAGGGCCGGTGCTAGCCGCAATTCGCGCCGCAAGCGACTCCAGACAGGCGCGAAGCTCGGGGTCGGCGATCTCGCGCAGCCCCTCGCCGAGCTCCCTGGGAACCGGCCGAAGCGCAGGGCGCGAAGGCCGGGGCGCCGGCGCGAGCGGCTTGCCTTGACGAAAGACGATGCGGTTGATCGCCGCGTGACCGAAGAAACGATTCACCCGCTCGACGATCAGCGGCGTCAGATGCTGGATCAGCGGCGCGTGCGCTCCATCGACCAGCAGGGTCAGGACGCCGCCGGACTTCCTGCCGGACGGAAAGCGGATCGATTCGGGTGAGGACACCCTCGCATACCGTTCGCCGACGATTTCGCTCCAGCGGCTGACGATCGAATTCTGGACGAAGCCGAAGCGGCGGAACGACCGGCCGCCGATGTCGCCCAGCAGGTCGCCCGCGGCGCGCGGACGGCAGCTCCTTTCGGTTTCCTGTTCGCGCGCCTTTCGCTTCGTCATCGGCATCGAGCATGCCATAGCGATGGGGTGACCGCCAACGCCCCAGCGCGACTCCTGCAACATTATGTGGATAACTTCCGGCGCCTCCCGTGGCGCGCTCCCCCGGGGGGCGCTCCGCCCGATCCCTACCGCGTGTGGCTGAGCGAGGTCATGCTCCAGCAGACGACGGTCGCGGCGGTCGGCCCGCGCTTCGAGCGGTTCGTGGCGCGCTGGCCGACGATCGAGGCGCTCGCCGCGGCGGACGACGCGGACATCCTCTCGGAATGGGCCGGGCTCGGCTATTATGCCCGTGCCCGCAACCTCATCGCCTGCGCGCGCGAAGTGGCGCGGCGCGGAGCGTTTCCGGCCACGTCGACCGAGTTGCGCGGGCTTCCCGGCATCGGCGCCTATACGGCCGCCGCGATCGCCGCGATCGCCTTCGGCGAGCCGGCGGCGGCGGTCGACACCAATGTCGAACGGGTGATCGCACGCCTGAACGGGCTGGAACGCCCGACGCGAGCCCAGATCGAAGCTCTCGTGCTCGAAATGCTTCCGCCGGACTTCGCCGGCGATTTCACCCAGGCGATGATGGACCTCGGCGCGACCGTCTGCCGGCCGAGGGCGCCTTCGTGCGATCGGTGTCCTCTCCGGGATGATTGCGCGGCTCGTGCGTCCGGAATGCCCGAAGCGTTCCCCATCGCGAAGCGCAGACGGGTCCGGCCGGTCAGATATGGCGTCGCCTGGTGGATCGAGCGCGACGGCCACGTGTGGCTGGTGCGCCGGCCCGCGACGGGCATGCTCGGCGGAATGGCCGCGCTTCCCGGAAGCGACTGGACCGGAGCGCCGCCGGACCCGCCGACGCCGTCGCTCGCCAGGGTGCGGCACGTCTTCACGCATTTCGCGCTGGAGCTTGAGGTCCTCGCCCGGCCGGAGCCCGTCGGCGAGGGCTGGTGGCAGCCGCTCGACAGGCTCGGCGAGGCGGGCCTCCCGACGCTTTACCGCCGCGCCGCGGAGGCGGCGCTGGATCCTCCCGACATGAGCCGCGCGGCGGCTTGAAGAAGCGGGGAGTCACCCTTAAGAGACCCGCAAATCCATCCGTCTCGCCTTTCCGAGAAACCAGGGAAAATTCATGGACGATCGCTTCAACACCGTCGCCGGCTGGGTGCTGTTCGCAGGCATTGTCGCGCTCGGCTCATCGATCGTGGCTGGCGAGGTGTTCCACAGCGAGCGCCCCGAAAAGATGGGTTATCCGATCGAGGGCGTGGCCCAGGAAGGCGAGGGTGAGGCCGCAGCCGAGAAGCCGATCGAATTCTATTTGGCGAGCGCCGACCCGGCCAAGGGCCAGCAGATCTTCAACAAGTGCGCCGCCTGCCACAATGCCGAAAAGGGCGGGGCGAACCAGCTCGGCCCGAACCTGTGGAGCGTGATCGGCGCGCCGATCGGAGAGGGCAGGGGCTTCGCGTTCACCGACGTTCTCGCAAAGAAGGGCGGCACCTGGAACTGGGACAATCTCAGCCAGTGGCTGGACAGCCCCAAGGCGTTCGCTCCGGGCACCAAGATGACCTTCGCGGGCCTCAGCAATCCGCAGGACCGCGCCGACGTGATCGCATTCCTGAACGCGCACAGCGATTCGCCCAAGCCGCTTCCCGCGGCTCCCGCCCAGGCCGAGGCCAAGCCGGGCGAAGGGACGAAGGAGGCGGCTGCGGGCGGCAATGCGGCGGCGCCCGCGGACAATGCGGCGGCCCCGGCGGACGCCGCGGCCAGGCAGCCCTAACTAATTCGATCGTCCATCATTTGGACGGACCGCTTTGGACCGGCACCGGATGGGGATGCCGCTCGTAATAATGAGTGACGAAGTCCCAGGCTCCCTCCGCATCCTCGCTCCAGTGAATGAGGTCGAGGTCGTGCGGTGAGATCACTCCTTCTTCCGCCAGCCCTTCGAAATTGACCATCCGCCTCCAGAATTCCTCGCCGAACAGCAGGATCGGCAAAGGCCGGACCTTGCCGGTCTGGACGAGCGTCAGGAGCTCGAACAATTCGTCGAACGTGCCGTAGCCGCCGGGGAAGACCGCGACCGCCCGGGCGCGCAGCAGGAAGTGCATCTTCCGAAGCGCGAAATAATGGAACTGGAAGCTGAGGTCCGGGGTGACGTAGCGGTTGGGAAGCTGCTCGTGCGGAAGCACGATGTTGAGCCCGATCGATTCCTGGCCCTCCTCCCACGCCCCGCGGTTGGCCGCCTCCATCACGGACGGGCCCCCGCCAGAGCAGACGACGAAATGGCGCTTGCCTTCCTCGTCCGGCTGGCAGCGGCTCGCGAGGCGCGCGAGCTCGCGCGCCACCTCGTAATAAGGCGCCTTCGCCTTCAGCCGTTCGGCAATCGCCTGCTGCTCGGGGTTGGTCGCCGCCGCGACCAGGGCGTCGGCCATGTCGGGCGAGGGGATCCGCGCCGACCCGTAAAAGACGAAGGTCGAACCGATGTTCGCTTCGTTGAGCAGAAGCTCGGGCTTCAGGAGTTCGAGCTGGAAGCGGACCGGCCGCAAATCCTCGCGGAGCAGGAACTCGCTGTCCTGGAACGCGAGCCGGTAAGCGCTGCTCTCGGTCTGCGGGATCGAGGGGACATGCTCGGCGGTGCGCGCGTCGACCTTGGACGTCGGGAAAATACGCTTGGGCGGAAACTGCTGCTGGGTCATGCGCGCCGGACTAGCGGCAATTGACGACAGCGTCACGCTTGTGCTGCCGCTCGCTTCGCGCCCCAGTCGATCTGGCGCGTCGCGTACATGACTCCGGCGAGCGCCGCGAAGAGCAACAGCGAGCCGATGAGCAGCGAGTAAGCCTCGAGGCTGAGCAGGATGTAGAGGACCGCATAGAGGCCAACGAGTAGCGCACCGATGAAGGCCGCCCGGCGCCAGCTTCCGAGCACCGCCGCCGAGTAAGCCGTGTTCAGGGCGGCGATCGCCGCCGATGCGAGGACGTAGGCCGGCGCGAAGCCGATCACCTCGGCGAAGGCGAGCAGGAGAACGAAGAAGAGAACCAGCGCCGCGCCCATCAGGAGATATTCGACCGCCGACACTCGGACGCCGCCGATCACGTCGAACATCAGCAAAGCAAGGAAGGTGAAGCCGATGAACAGGAAGCCGTACTTGGTCGCGCGATTGACCTGCGAATAGAGATCGACGGGCTGGATCAAGCTGATTTGCGCGGTCTGGAAGGCTCCCGCATCGGAGGCGACCGCTGGAGTCGCGTAGGTGCCCCGCGAGGGCGGAGCCTCCCGCTCGATCATGTTCGACGCGCCAGCATCCCCGGTGCTGACCAGCGAGCGGCCGAGCGCGAGATTCCCGATGCGATAGGTGGCATCGAAGCCCTTGGCACCGACGCGGCGGTCACCGGGCAGAAAGTCGCCGCCGAAGCTCGGGCTTGGCCAGGACGAGTGCACGCTCCAGCGCGTGTCGCCGGCCTGCGGCGCGAGGCTGAGCGCGGCATTGCCGCGGAAATCATAGGCGAAGTCGACGTTCAGCGGGACGCTGTTCAGGTTGGTCGCGTCGATCCAGGCGAAGAAGCCCCGACCACCGCCGCTCCCGCCGCCGGGTTGCAGCCGAAGAGGTCGGCCTGCTGCCGCGACGCGTGGGTTGGCGCCGAGTCCCCGCGGATCGCTAAGCCCGAAGCGAAGCTCGGCACGGCTCATGTCCATCTTGTCCGGAGTGACGCCGGTACGCGCAAGGTCGGGCGGGAACGCGAAGTGCGCACGTCCGCTGACCTTCGCGTCATAGACCACCGCCTCGTAGATCGAGCGCCTGCGCAGCTCGGGCCGGACATCGGTCGACATCTCGATCGTTTCCGGAGCCAACGTCAGCTCGCGCATCACGTCTCGGCTGCGGGTCACGCTCTGGCCGTTCTCGACGACGGTTTCGGTCGCAGTCGCGCGATAGGGGATGACCAGTACCGGCCCGGTCATGGCCTGCGCACCGCCCCAGCCTTCCGTAATGGAGCTTTGCGCTTCCTCCGACTGCGTCTGCCGATCGTAGACCAGCAGCCAGACCGAAAAGAGCGGAATGGTCAGCACGAGACCGACGATAATCGTCAGGAAGAGTTTGAAGCCCGGAGTATGCTCGCCGTCGAGTCTCAGCACGATGTTCCTCCCTGTTGTCGCTCAGCGAGGATGCTTCAGAGACCGGTGAGTGTCATGAGCGACTTCTGAGCAATTCCTGCGAAACTGGCTTCGGTTCGTCTATAAAAATGCACGGTTCACCGTCAAGCCAAAGTCACATCGGTGACACTTGATGCGCTTCGCAGACTGCCCAAATCAGGGTCATGATCGACATCCGCAAATTCGACAGCCTCGGCCATGCCGACCACGGCTGGCTCAACGCCCGCCATCACTTCTCCTTCGCGAGCTATTACGACCCCGCCCGGATGGGCTGGGGCCGGATCCGCGTGTGGAACGACGACCAGATCGCCGCGCAGAGCGGCTTCCCCCCACACCCGCACAGCGACATGGAGATCGTGACCTATGTCCGCACCGGCGCGATCACCCACCAGGATTCGATGGGGAACAAGGGCCGGACCGCCGCCGGCGACGTCCAGGTGATGAGCGCGGGGACCGGCGTGACGCACGCCGAATATAATCTCGAGGACGAGCAGACCACGCTCTTCCAGATCTGGATCGAGACCGACAAGCCGTCGGCTCCTCCCGGCTGGGGCGCGAAGCCGTTTCCGAAGGATACGCGCGAAGGCAAGTTCCAGCTTCTCGCCAGCGGCGATGCCGAAGACGGTGCGCTCACGATCAACGCCGATGCGCGGGTTCTCGGGGCGACGGTCAAGGCGGGCGAATCGATCACGATCGACGCCGAGCCGGAGCGCCATCTCTATCTCGTGCCGAGCGGACGGGTCCGGGTGAACGGAGTGAAGGCCGGCCCCCGCGACGGGGTGGCCATCACCGGCGAGGACAAGTTGAGCATCGAAGCCGAGGACGATTCGGAGCTGGTGCTGGTCGACGCTCGCTAGGTTTGGACCCTAGGTCCGGCGCGGCGAGTCCGCGCCCGTTCATCCACGCTGTGCTTGAATCGACGGCGCTCGGCGGGCATGTGCCTGATGCCGCGTGGGAAATTCGCGCGATTCATGGAACAGAGCAGAAGCGGATGAGAGCGGGCTTGCGCTTGGGCATTGCGGTTGCGGCGGCTGGCCTCGTTCCGGGCCAGGCGCCCGCGCTTGCGCAGAGCGCGGATCAGCCATCGTCCCAAGCGCCGGCCACCGAGGCGATCGGCCCGCGCGAGCTTCAAAATTTCAATCTTCAGGGAACGGTCACCCGTCCCTCGGAGCCGGCGCCGGCTTCGCGGCCGGCCAATCGTACGACCGGGGAGGCGCCCGCCGCGGTGGCCGCGACGCCTCGGCCGGCCGCCGGCGGGAACCGGACTGCGACATCCGGGCGAGCGCCCGCCGAGTCGGTGAGACGGGCCGAAACCCGGGTCTCCGCTGAGCCGTCGCAGCAGGACGACGCGCCATCATCGGCGCAAGCCGCGCCCGCGCTCGCGGCTGCCGTACCGGTAGCGGCACCAGGTTTCTCCGCCGAGCCGGAGGTCGCCCCCGCGACCCTCGCGCCGAGCCAGGGTTTTCCGATCTGGCCGTGGCCGCTCGCGGCTGTCCTGCTGGGAGCGGGAGCGATCATCCTGTTCCGGCGCAGGACCTCGCGCGAGGCCTATGCCGGCGGCCCGCAGGCCGACGCCTTTTTGACGCCGGAGCCCATTCCGCAGCCGCGCGCACCGGCCCCGGCGGCGCCTCCGCCGCCCAAGTCCGCCCCGCCCAAGCCGCTGGGGGTCGTGTCCAGCCGGCTGCGGCCCTGGATCGATATCAGGTTCGAGCCGATGCGCTGCGTCGTCGAAAGCCAGACCGTGACCTTCGAGTTCGAGCTGGAGCTGTCCAACTCGGGCAGCGCTCCGGCGCGCGCCGTCCTCACCAGGGCCAGTTTCTTCAATGCCGGGCCCACGCAGGACGAGGACATCCGGCTGTTCTTCGCCAATCCGGTCGACGAGGGCGAGCGGGTTCCGATCATTCCGCCGTTCAAGAGCATCGCGTTGCGCCCGCAGATCTCGATCCCGATCGACCAGCTAAGGGTGCTCGACGCCGGAGGCAGAAAGGTTTTTGTCCCGCTGATCGGGTTCAACGTGCTCTATGATGGCGCGGGTGCTTCCGGCCAAACCTCCAGCGCCTATCTCCTCGGGCGCGTCACGAAGTCCGAAAAAATGGCGCCGTTTCGGGTCGATCTCGGACCGCGTATCTTCCGCGGGCTCAGGGCGGCGCCGCTTCCGCTTTCCGTCCGGAGTTAAAGGACGCTGCTGTTGTAGCTGTGCCAGGCGAGCAC
>DASURT010000301.1:0-2786 GCA_036375515.1 Sphingomicrobium sp. | reverse complement strand
CGGTCGCCGCCGTTCTTGTCGGGGTGATAACGGCGGACCAGGGTCGAATAGGTTTGGCGCAGCTTATGGCGGTCGACGTCGTCGCCGAGCCCGAGTACCGACAGCGCCTGCCGCTCGGCCTTGTTGAAGCGCGACGGCTTGCCTCCGCGATCGCGCCCGAACCGAGTGGCAATCGCATCGAGCGGGTCGGCGAAATCGCTCCAGGCGGGCGGCGGATCGGCGCCGTTCGCCGCGAACTTGCGGCTCGGCCGCTCCCAGCCGCCGAGCGGACCTTGCGCGTCCTGGATCTCTTCGGGAGTCATCCCGTCGAAATAATTGTACCTGGCATTGTGCTCGCGGACATGGTCGAGGCACAGGAAACGCCAGGATCCGGGGCCGTCGAAGTTCGCCGGCTGGACCGGCGCCTTATACTCTCCGGGCGCGCGACAGCCTGGGATGGCGCAATAGGCTCGCGCCCCTTCGACCCGCCCGTGCAATTTGGCCTGCTTCGTCGCCACTGTCCCTCGCTTGCGGAACCCTCCTATATAGCAGCCATGAACTCAGGCGGAACCGGCCCGGTGGCGACCGAGATGCTCAGGCGGCTCAATTCGGTGCTTGTCCCGACGCATGTCGAACTGGTCGACGACAGCGAGCAGCATCGCGGCCACGGCGGCTACAATCCGGCGGGCGAGAGTCACTTCAGCCTGGCGATCGAAAGCGCGGCATTCGCAGGCAAGAACCGCGTCGAGCGACAGCGGATGGTCTATGCCGCCCTGGGCGACCTCATGAAGCAGCGCGTGCATGCCCTCACGGTCCGCGCGACAGCACCGGGAGAAGAATGATGGCGACAATCGAGAGCCCAGTCCTGCAGACGATCACTCCCGTCACGCACGACCTCGGCGCGTTCAAGGTCCGGCGCTCGCTCCCCACGCGCGAGCGGACGATGGTCGGCCCGTTCATCTTCGTCGACGAGTTCGGGCCGGCGCGGCTCCCGGCCGGGCAGGGCATGGACGTGAGGCCACACCCGCACATCAACCTCGCCACGGTCACCTATTTGTTCGAGGGCGCGATCGAGCATCGCGATAGCATCGGCTCGCACCAGGTGATCGAGCCCGGCGCGATCAACCTGATGACCGCGGGCCGGGGCATCGTCCATTCGGAGCGGTCTCCGCAGGAGCTTCGTCCGGACGGCCCGAGCCTTTACGGAATGCAGACCTGGCTAGCGCTTCCCGACGGACGCGAAGAGGTCGAGCCGGCGTTCGACCATGTCGCCACCGACGGCCTGCCGCTGGTCGAGGAGTCCGGCTCACGGGCCCGCGTGCTGATGGGAACCTTGTGGGGAGCGACCGCGGCGACGCGCTGCGATTCCCCGACCATCTACGCCGACATCGAGCTCGAGGGCGGATCGATCCCGATCGACGCCGACGCCGACGAGCGCGCGGCGATGCTGGTCGGAGGCGAGGCCGAACTCGACGGCGAGCCGCTGGAGCTCTTTACCCTCTATGTCCTTCGGCCGGGCCATGCGGCGCGCCTTTCCAGCACCGGAACGGCGCGGCTGATGCTGATGGGCGGAGGCGCTTTTTCCACACCGCGCCACGTCTTCTGGAATTTCGTTTCGTCATCGCGCGAGCGGATCAACCAGGCGAAGGAGGACTGGAAGGCGATGCGCATGCCCCTTCCTCCCGGCGACGACCGGGAGTTCATCCCGCTCCCCGAGGTGCCCAAGACGGTCAGCTATCCGTGACCGAGTTCCGGCGCGTTGCCCTTTCGACCGGGGTCACGCTCAACGTCGCGCTCACCGGCGATCCGGCCAATCCGCCGGTGATCCTGCTTCACGGCTTCCCCGAATCGCACCGCACCTGGCGCGAGGTCGCGCCGCGGCTGCGGGAGCACCTATTCCTCGTCATGCCCGACCAGCGCGGCTTTGCCGGATCGGACCGGCCGCGGGAGGTCGAGGCCTACAAAACCGACGCCCTGATCGATGACATCTTCGCGCTCGCCGAGGCCCTCGGCCTCGAGCATTTCGCCCTGGTCGGCCACGATTGGGGCGGAGCGATCGCCTGGCCTGCCGCGTTGCGTCACGATCCGCGGCTGACGCGCCTCGCGATCGTCAACGCCCCGCACCCGGTCATCTTCCAGAAGAGCCTGATCGAGGACGAGGCGCAGCGTGCGGCGTCCCAGTACATCAACGCTTTCAGGACTCCCGGTTTCGAGAAGATGGTCGAGGCGAGGGGCTATGACTGGTTCTTCGAGCGGACCTTCTCCGGCCATGTCGATCTCAAGCTCATTTCCGAGACCGAGAAGCAGCAATATCTGACCGACTGGTCTGAGTCCGGCGCGTTCAACGCGATGCTCAACTGGTACCGGGCCGGGCGCATGGTGGTTCCTCCACCCGGCGTCACCGTTCCACTCCCGGACTGGATGCACCGCCCCTTCCCGACGCTGCGCGTCCCGACCCTGGTGATCTGGGGGATGATGGACCCGGCCTTGCTGCCGCTTCAGCTGGACGGGCTGGACGAGCTGGTCGACGATCTCACCGTCGTCCGGTTGCCGAACGCCGGGCATTTCGCTCCGTGGGAAGCGCCGGACGCGGTCGCCGGCGCCCTCGAGCCCTTCCTTACACGGGTCGCCAGGGCTAGTGCCCCGGCCCAATGACCCGGACTCGGTCCCGTTCGCGGTCGGCGGCCCGCCTCGCCGCCGTCCAGGCGCTGTACCAGCAGGAGATGGAGGGCACCCCGATCCCACGCCTCCTGAAGGAGTTCCACGACCACCGCCTGGGAGCGACGATCGAGGACCAGCAATATCAT
>DASURT010000300.1:0-3730 GCA_036375515.1 Sphingomicrobium sp. | reverse complement strand
GATGGATTCCTTGCCGATCTCGGGGTTCTTGTCCTCGAGCGCGGCGAGCGCCGAACCGGCGATGATCGGAATGTTGTCGCCGTCGAAGTCGCGCTTGGAAAGCTCCTCGCGAATTTCGAGCTCGACCAGCTCCAGGAGCTCAGGATCGTCGACCTGGTCGACCTTGTTCAAGTAGACCACCATGGTCGGAACGCCGACCTGCTTGGCGAGCAGGATGTGCTCCTTGGTCTGCGGCATCGGGCCGTCGGCGGCCGACACGACGAGGATCGCGCCGTCCATCTGGGCGGCGCCGGTGATCATGTTCTTCACATAATCGGCGTGGCCCGGGCAGTCGACGTGCGCATAGTGGCGCTTGTCGGTCTCATACTCGACGTGAGCGGTCGAGATGGTGATGCCGCGCTCGCGCTCTTCGGGGGCCTTGTCGATGTTCGCATAATCGACGTATTCGGCGCCGCCCTTTTCGGCCAGCACCTTGGTGATCGCCGCGGTCAGCGACGTCTTGCCATGGTCGACGTGACCGATGGTGCCGATGTTCACGTGCGGCTTCGTCCGCTGGAATTTAGCCTTTGCCATTTACGCCTCTTCTTCTGGAAAATCGGGCGGCCCGCCCGTTCGCGAGCGCGCCCATAACTGCAAAATTACGCTTACGCCAGCTTCGCCTTCACCTCGTCGGCGACGTTCTGCGGCACTTCCTCATAGTGGGAGAACTGCATCGTGTACTGCGCTCGCCCCTGCGTGAAGGAACGCAGCTGGTTGACGTAGCCGAACATGTTGGCGAGCGGTACCGTCGCCTCGACCACCTGGGCATTGCCGCGACTGTCGGTGCCGTGAATCTGGCCGCGCCGGGAGTTCAGGTCGCCGATGACATCGCCCATGAAATCTTCCGGAGTGACCACCTCGACCTTCATGATCGGCTCGAGGAGCTTGATGCCCGCCTTCTGCGCGACTTCGCGCATCGCTCCGCGGCCGGTGATCTCGAACGCCAGTGCCGAGGAGTCGACGTCGTGATAGGCGCCGTCGGTCAGGTGAATCTCGAAGTCGATGATCGGGAAGCCGATGAGATAGCCGGTCTCGGCCGTCTCGCGCATGCCCTTCTCGACCGACGGGATATACTCGCGCGGGATGTTTCCGCCCTTGACGTCGTCGACGAACTGGACGCCCGATCCGCGCTCGCCCGGGGCGACCGTGACCTTGACGCGGCCGAACTGGCCCGAGCCGCCCGACTGCTTCTTGTGAGTGTAGTCAACGTCGACCGGGCGGGCGAGCGATTCACGATACGCCACCTGCGGAGCGCCGACGTTGGCCTCAACCTTGAACTCGCGCTTCATGCGATCGACGAGGATCTCGAGGTGGAGCTCGCCCATCCCCTTGATGATCGTCTGGCCCGATTCATGGTCGGTGGTCACCCGGAAGCTCGGGTCCTCGGCGGCCAGGCGATTGAGGGCGAGGCCCATCTTCTCCTGGTCGGCCTTGGTCCTGGGCTCGACCGCGACCTCGATGACGGGGTCCGGGAACTCCATCCGCTCGAGGATGATCGGCTTGTTGGGGTCGCAGAGCGTATCGCCCGTGGTGGTCTCCTTGAGGCCGGCGATGGCAACGATGTCGCCCGCATAAGCGGTATCGATATCCTCGCGGTTGTTGGCATGCATCAGCAGCATGCGCCCAATCTTTTCCTTCTTGTCCTTGACCGAGTTGAGGACGGTGCCCTTCTCGAGCTTGCCCGAATAGATGCGCGCGAAGGTCAGCGATCCGACGAACGGGTCGTTCATGATCTTGAACGCAAGTGCCGAGAACGGCGCGGCGTCCGACGCCTCGCGGCTTTCGGGCTGATCCTTGTCGGGGTTCACGCCTTCGATCGCCGGGATGTCGAGCGGGCTCGGCAGATAATCGACGACCGCGTCGAGCAGCGGCTGAACGCCCTTGTTCTTGAACGCCGAGCCGCAAAGGACCGGAACGAAGGAGAAGTTGAGCGTGCCCTTGCGGATCAGCTTCTTGAGCGTCGCGGTATCCGGCTCGGTGCCTTCGAGATAGGCCTCCATCACATGGTCGTCCTGCTCGACCGCCATCTCGATGAGATGGGTGCGAGCTTCGGCCGCCGCGGCTTTCAGGTCGTCGGGGATCTCTTCATGGACGAACTTCGCGCCGAGACTCTCCTCGAGCCAGATGATCGCGCGGTTCTCGACCAGGTCGACGAGGCCCTTGAACGAGCCCTCGATCCCGATCGGGAGGTAGAGCACGGCCGGACGCGCGCCGAGGCGCTCGCGGATCATGTCCACGCACATTTCGAAATTGGCCCCGGTGCGGTCGAGCTTGTTGACGAAGCACATGCGCGGAACCTTGTACTTCTCGGCCTGGCGCCAGACGGTCTCCGACTGCGGCTCGACCCCGGCGACGCCGTCGAAGCAGGCGACCGCGCCGTCGAGCACGCGCAAGCTGCGTTCGACCTCGATCGTGAAATCGACGTGGCCCGGAGTGTCGATGATGTTGATCCGGTGCTCGGGCCCGTCGCCGGCCGTCCAGAAGCAGGTCGTAGCGGCCGAGGTGATGGTGATCCCGCGCTCCTGCTCCTGCTCCATCCAGTCCATGGTCGCGGTGCCCTCATGGACCTCGCCGATCTTGTAGGACTTGCCGGTGTAATAGAGGATGCGCTCGGTCGTCGTCGTCTTGCCGGCGTCGATGTGCGCCATGATGCCGATGTTGCGATAGCGTTCGAGCGGATGGCTGCGGGCCATTTCAGATATTCCTTAGCGATGTGGGGAGCCGAGTTGGGCCGGCCCCACCAATATAGGTACGGTTCTTACCAGCGGTAGTGCGAGAAAGCGCGGTTCGCCTCGGCCATGCGGTGCGTGTCCTCGCGCTTCTTGACGGCGTTGCCGCGGTTCTGCGCGGCGTCCATCAGCTCGCCCGACAAGCGGCCGGCCATGGTCTTCTCCGAGCGCGAGCGGGCAGCCGAGATCAGCCAGCGGATGGCGAGTGCCTGGGCGCGCTCCGGGCGGACTTCGACCGGCACCTGGTAGGTCGCGCCGCCGACGCGGCGGGAGCGGACTTCGATGCCCGGCTTCACGTTGTTGAGCGCATCGTGGAACACGCCCAAGGGCTCGCGCTTCAGGCGCGTTTCGACGCTTTCGAGCGCTCCATAGACGATGCCTTCGGCGACGGATTTCTTGCCGTCGAACATGACCGAATTCATGAACTTCGACAGGACCAGGTCCCCGAACTTCGGATCGGGGAGGATTTCGCGCTTCTCGGGGCGGCGACGACGAGACATTGGATGCTTCCTTTCTCTTCAGCCTGGTCCGGAACCCGTCCGGGGCTTACTGTCTTTCTTCTTTCGTCATCCCGGACTTGATCCGGGATCCATCTTCTTTCTTGTAGATGGACCCCGGCCTTCGCCGGGGTAGCTCTACGCTTCGCTCGGCTACTTGGGACGCTTGGCGCCGTACTTGGAGCGGGACTGCCTGCGGTCCTTGACGCCCTGGGTGTCGAGGACTCCGCGAAGCACGTGATAGCGAACGCCCGGAAGGTCGCGAACGCGGCCGCCGCGGATCAGGACGACGCTGTGCTCCTGGAGGTTGTGGCCCTCGCCGGGGATGTAGCTGATGACTTCCCGCTGATTGGTCAGGCGGACCTTGGCCACCTTCCTGAGCGCCGAGTTCGGCTTCTTCGGGGTCGTCGTATAAACACGGGTGCAGACTCCGCGCTTCTGCGGGTTCTGCTCCATCGCAGGGAC
>DASURT010000299.1:0-11050 GCA_036375515.1 Sphingomicrobium sp. | reverse complement strand
CATGTTCCGGCACTACACCGCCGTTTCGCCAGCTATCTGGCCGAGGATCACCGGAACTTCTTTACGATGGAGACCCTCCGCCTGACCGGAGAACGAGCGGGGTTTAAGGTCGAGGTGGTGTCTGGTTTTGGGCCCGTGGTGGACAAGACGCCGTTGCTGCGCATGATCCCGAACGGTCTGGCGATCATGCGGAAGGTGCCCGGTTGGAATTATACGAAGAAGTCGACCCGCAGCGCGACCGACAACAAGTTGGGTTATACGTACAAGACCGATTTCAGGCTCCATTAGGTACGCTTTTACACCGCGCAATCGCGTCTGCAGCCCAATTCCTTACGTCTTTATTTGGGTGCCTTACGTCGATCGGGATCCCGGAGACGCTGTCAACTTGAGATCAAAATCGCGCTGCTCCAACGGTCATGTTGGTGGTGCAGCGCAGACCGGCCGCACCGGGCGACAGCACGCCGTGATAACTGCGGTAGCCATAGAAAAGATAGACACTGCCGATCTCGTAATCGACCTCCACCGGAGTAAAGAGAAGCCGGAACAGGTTTAGCCGGCAAAGGATGGGAACCACGATTCGATCGTACAGGTTCCTGCGGAACGATCTGATGTTTGGATAGATCGTCAGTTGCCCGCGGTTTGGCCCCTCCAGCTGCGGGATGAAGACCGGAACGAGGATGTTGAGAAACGTCCCGTCGAAGTGGAAGGCGGTCACGTCTCCCGGGCCTCGCATGATGTTCAATCCGGGCACGATTTCATCGGCGCGGATCGGTTCGTCGATAACCGCCTCGAGCTCCCCCGGCATACCGTCCAGGATCGCGTTGATCATGTTCATGATCAGCGGCGTGCGAGCCAGCTCGGCTATGACGGTTCCTTCGAGCAATGCGCCTTTCACGCTATATTTGCGGTTTCCCTGCGCACTGCTCACTTTGGCCGCTGGTTCGATCTGCAGGATTTCCGTCTGCAGTCTCTCAATGGCTGCCGGGCTGAGAAAATCCTTCAGGCAAACTACACCCGAAACATCCAGTTCTTTCCTGATGCTCCTCAGATGCTCGCGATCGCTAAGCTTCGCGTGGTAGCTTTCGCGGATCAAGCCGTCCGTTCCTGGCTCGTCTCTACTCATCAAATAGCCCTTCGGGCGATGCTGGGCGCAACCGTGTACTGGCCCTCGGATCGCGCGCCAAATAAACGAAGGCGGAAACCGCCTGCGCGAGGACGATGCTGCCGATCAACACAAGTGGAACAAAAATGTGCAGCATCCATGCTGCCGTGAGCAATCCCCCCAGGGTGACGATAAAGGCGATCAGCGAGAAGGTAACCTTACCCGGTTGGAGGGAAGCATAAGCGTCGCTGCGCTTCGCCAGCTCGTACACATAGGGGTACATGAACAGCCCCATGACGGCGGCATAGAGGATGGAGCTTCCGGTAAGACCGTGCTTCCACAGCAGGAAGCTCGCCAGCACGACCACGCCGACGTGGCCCAGCATCGCGGACCCGATCAGGATCCGTCTCCTGGTTGCGGCGAGCTCGGCGCGGGTTTCACGGTGGATGAGGAACAGCTCGAGGACCCGAATCTGGCCCGCCACCGCGTCCGAAGCGCGAGTGAAGACCAGGATCCTGCCAAGCTCCGCCTTGCTCGGAAGCGCCGCGTCGCAGAACAAGGGAAAGAGTGTGTCCTTCGCGCGCTTGAGCACGGAATTGACATAGTAGCCGGCATATTCGCGCCGCAGGCTGAGGAGATAGCGCAACGAGGCGACGGGCCGGCCGGCGAGCAAAGCTCGGCCGATCTCGGGCCTTTGCAGGAGCATGGCGCATTGGCCCATGACCAATCCCGCGAACAGAGAGCCCCAGAGGGCGTCGGGTACGGACAGGATCGGGAACAGGATCAGTATGGCCAGCAGGGCCGCGCGGACGCTGTTCGAAATCAAAGGCACCGATACCGACAGACTTACGGCACCGCGTGCGAGAATCTGGCTGTCGAAGCCTCTCTGGAGGGTCGCGAAAAACAGATAGGGCAGAATGAACCAGGAACTGCCGGCGATTGCTCCCAATTCGATCGCTGCGGCGCCGATCGCCACCGAGATGGCCGCAAAGATCAGGTAGAAGGTCGGTGCTGCGTCGGCGAAAGCAGGATCATCCTGAAGCCGGAACTGAATGTAGGAGCTCGGTAGCAGCTCGGTTCCGAGGAGAATGATCGCCACTTTCGCGAGGGCGACCGTATAGACACCGAAGATCGCCAGCCCGAAATGCCAGACGATCAGGGTGGTCCCAAGCACGCCGGCCGCTGCCGCGGCGGCATTGAGACTCGCCGAGAATGCAATGCTCTTCACGGCACGAGCGTCAGCGCTGGCCGCCCTGGGCGACGAGTCCCTGCCCGCGCGAATATCGCAGGCGCGCATAATAGCCGGAGACGACGCCCGCCATGCCCAGAATCAGGGTCCCAGTGTACGATCCGACCAGGAACCAGGCAGCGGACTGGTTCATCCACAGCATGCTGAGCAGCCAAACGACGACACCGTTGAGGATGCCTGAGTTCCGAAAGGCCTGCGAGCGCCTCACCAGGGAAATCCCACCGACGGTCGCCGTGATCACGAAAGCGAGATAGGCCCCGAACAGCAGCAGCCCGCCCTCCGCGAGCATCTGCACGAAAGTCGACGTCTGAATGGAATATTGGCCCAGCGCAATGCGGCGGGCATTAGACGGGAAATAATAGGCCTGGGCATTATAGCCGCTCCCGAACACCGGAGAGTTCTCGAATACTTTAATTCCCAGGGCAGCCGTCGTGAGCCGGTCGCTGGATGAAAGGTGGGTGGCCGACAGCCTTTCTCCCAAGGTCGTGAAAACATCCGACTGGTAGATTGCGATGACCGCCAGCGCCGAGAGCATAAGATATTGCAGCCGGCGGCCGCGGCCGACGGCGATCAGGAGCAGAAGGGCGGCGGCGACGCAAAGCGCGGGTGCGCGGGAACCGGTGAGGGCAATCACAACAGCGCAAATGGCGACTAAAACCAGTCGCTTGCTGCAGAAATAGACGACCAGCGGAAGTGTTAGTGCCCAGGCGACGCCGTCTCCCAGAAATCCAAAATAACGCCCGTGATTGGTTTCATAATGTGTGATGTGGAGAAAGTCGCCGAGTACGGAGGCTGCGGATAGGCCTAGCACCGTGTGACAAGTGAGCAGGACGGCGCGTTCGGCATCCGCCCTTTTCGCCGCTCCCTCGAGTACAAAGAAAGCCAGCGTCAAGAACAGTATCGCAGCAACTTGCGGCAGGAACTTGCTCGTGTCTGTGCGAATTTCGGCAACGTAGACCAGGGTGGTTGTGAGGAGCAGACTTCCGACGAAGAAGAGCATTGCCTTCCCGATGGGGCTTTTCAGGCGGACGGGCGCCCTGGGCGGCAAGGTTCCGATTACGGCGAACGCGGCGACCGCCATGCAGGCATATTCCACAAACAGCACCGTCGCACGTTCGACCTCGAATATTTTAAGGGCAGCGATTGCGAACAGGGGCGCAACCAGCAGGACAACTGCTGGAACGATCCAGGGGCCGCTGCCCATCGTAACCTGTGAAGGCGCTGACGGAGCAGGGCGGATGGTAGCCGCGGGCTGCGGCATTGCGGCGGCTGGCTGCGGCGGCGGAGTCATGTGACAGGCTCTATGCGCTGCGGTGACCTATGCTGTCGCCCTGAAATTGCGGATCATTCGACAGGCCCCCAAGGCGACCGCGCCACCACCTGCCAGGTACAGGAGTTTATCGAGCTCCGGACCGGAGTCCGAAACAAGTCGGTTTCCCTTCGGAAGCGCCTTGCGCAAATGACCGATTCGGGCGTCCTTGCAATCTCGGACGACGCTCACGCCGGCCCGGATGCGATCGACCATCAGGCTATCGATCCGGAGCCGGGTAGCAAATCGGCTCCCGGTGATGAACGCATTTCCCAACCGCGGGTCCCTTGCGCAGTTACTGAGTTCGGCCACGGAGATGTGAAGACGCTGATCCGTGAGCGCTCCGGGATTCCAGATTTGATAAATCGCCCGACCCTCAAAATTCCTGGCGATGAGGTGGCCGATCTCCAGCGAGCGGAGGTTCCGTATTGTCAAGGCGTCTTTCCGGCCGAGCCCGGGAGGATAGACCGGAACGCTTCTTGTCGTCGGGGAGGACAGGTCCAGGAGGCCAATCCGGACCTGGTCAGCGTAGGCGTGGGGGGTTGAACCAGCGACCTGCACGAACCCGCCGTAGATGGAGCCGACAGTGCAGCCGACGACTGGCCCGTTAAAGTGTTCGGGCTCGATGTCGAAATGCGTGTACCCGATGCCAGAACCCGTAATCCGCTCTATGTGAAGTTCTCGCCCACCAACGATCGAAACGACGTTCCTGAGAATGTTCGTCCCGTGAACGTGACCAATCCGCACGCCGCTCACAAAGCCGCCATCGCGGTTGTCGATGCAAACGACGTCACCGCGCAGGTTCGCGCCGCGAACATTGCCAACGACAATGTTCGAAAGGTCCCCCGTGGTGTCATCTGCTCGAATGTGCAGGCCGTAATGAAATTCGAGCGTGTCGGTGCGGATATTGCCCTCGACGCTGAAGTCGCCGATCCGAACGTTGCTTCCCACGACGCGCACGATCGATTGCGACGGGTCCGTGCCTGCCTCTGCCGGATGAGCGTCCTGAAGCCGTCTGTCAGGATCCTCCGTCCTGCCGGGACCATGATGCGCTCCACGCGATAGGCCCCGGCGGGCACGTAAATTGCGGGAGAGGCGCGCAGTGCCGCGGCAAATGCCTCCGTATCGTCGCGAATTCCGTCGCCGGCAGCGCCGAAACGCCTCACGTCGACGGCATTCGCGACTTGCGCGGCTTGGGCTAGGTCGAGTGGCCAGCCCGCAGCGGCGAGGCCACCGCAGGCGGAAGCAGACAGGAAGCTTCGGCGAGACCAGGTCATTGCCGCCAACAACGGACTAGGGTCCAAACCCGGTACCAGCGAGAGCCGGGACATGGCTCCCGCCGGATGCGGCGCGAGGAGAAGCGTGAAGGGCGGTGCGGACCCACCGGTCGAGCGCTTCGACGAAGCGAGGCGCCGGCGGGGCCATGCCCTCCGGGTGGGACGAAAACGCGCCCCGGCACGCTCGCGCGCTTGCCAGGTAGGCACCCCTACCTGACCTCACTCGCTCACTCCCGGAACGCTTTTTCGTCACCATCACGGCCTCGTCGGTAATGGGTTTGGACCCTAAAGTGATAGTCGGGCCTTGGCCGCGGCATATTGCTCGGCCAGCAGATCGACCAGCTCCGCCGCGGGCCGCACCCGATCGACCACCCCGATCCCCTGGCCCGATCCCCAGATGTCGCGCCACGCCTTGGCCTTCGAGCCCTCCGAGCCGAACTTCATCGCGCTTGGATCGCTTCGCGCGAGATTGTCGGGGTCGAGGCCCGAGCGCTCGATCGACGAGCGGAGGTAATTGCCGTGAACCCCGGTGAAGAGGTCGGTGTAAACGATGTCGGCGGCGCCGCTGGCGACGATCGCTTCCTTATAGTCCTGGGGTGCGTTGGCTTCCTCGGTCGCAATGAACGGCGAGCCGACATAAGCGAGGTCCGCGCCCGCGGCCTGGGCGGCAAGGACCGATCCGCCGTTGGCGATCGCGCCCGACAGGATCAGCGGACCGTCGAACCACAGGCGGATCTCCTGGATCAGGGCGAAAGGCGACCAGCGGCCCGCGTGCCCGCCCGCGCCGCAAGCCACCGCGATGATCCCGTCCGCGCCTTTCTCGACCGCTTTCCTCGCGAACCGGTCGTCGATGATGTCGTGGAGCGTGATCCCGCCCCATGAGTGCACGGCTTCGTTGAGTTCGACCCGGGCTCCGAGCGAAGTGATGACGATCGGCGCCTTCCACTTCGCGCATGCCTCCATGTCGTGCTCGAACCGGTCGTTCGACTTGTGGACGATCTGGTTGACCGCGAAGGGGGCGGCCGGCCGCTCGGGATGGTCGCGGTCCCAGGCGGCGAGCGCCTCGGTGATCTCGTGCAGCCATTCGTCGAGCAGCGAGGCGGGACGCGCATTGAGCGCGGGAAAGCTGCCGACGATCCCCGCGGTGCACTGGGCGATCACTAGGCTAGGGTTGGAGACGATGAATAGCGGAGCTCCGATCACGGGAATGCGCAGGCGCTGGAGGACGGGCGGCAGGCTCATCGCTCAGACGCCGTGATAATCGCGATACCAGGTGACGAAACGCGGGATTCCCTCGTCGATGGTCGTGGTGGGCCGGAAGTCGTGGTCACGCTCGATCGCGCTGATATCGGCGAACGTATCCTTGACGTCCCCGGGCTGCATCGGCCGCGGGTCGAGCAAGGCCTTCTTGCCCGTGGCCCGTTCGAGAAGCTCGACGACGCGCATCAAATCCTCGCTGCGGCTGTTGCCGATATTGTAGAGCGCATGCGGCGCAGTGCTTCCACCGGCCTTGGCCGTGCCGTCATCCGCGGGCGGAGAATCGAGGCACGCGACGATCCCACGGACGATGTCGTCGATGTAGGTGAAGTCGCGGCGCATCTCGCCGCCGTTGTAAAGCGGCAATGGCTCGCCCGCGAACAGCCCGCGCGTGAAAATCCACATCGCCATGTCGGGCCGGCCCCATGGGCCGTACACCGTGAAGAAGCGCAGCCCGGTCGAGGGGAGCCGATAGAGGCTCGCATAGGATTCGCTCAGCAGTTCGTCCGCCTTCTTGGTCGCGGCGTAGAGGGACAGCGGGTGGTCGACCCGGTCCTCGACGCGAAACGGGAGGCTCTTGTTGCCGCCGTAAACCGAGGAAGAGGAGGCATAGACGAAATGACTCGAGCCTCGTTGGCGCGCCAGCTCGAGCATGTTGCAGTGACCGACGAGGTTCGACTGCACATAAGCTGTCGGGTTTTCGATGCTGTTGCGGACTCCGGCCTGTGCCCCGAGATGGACGATCCGGTCGAAACTGGATGCTTCGGCGAGCGCGTTCAGCGCCTCGGCGTCGGCGAAATCGACTTGCTCGAAGCGGAAGCAATTGTCGAAGCGGCTGGACAGGCTCCCAAGCCGCGCGCGCTTCAGCGCGGGATCGTAATAGTCGTTGAGATTGTCGATCCCGACGACCTCGTCGCCGCGCTCCAACAGCGCGTTCGCGGTCGCGGCGCCGATGAAACCCGCGGCTCCAGTGACAAGAACAGCCATGGTCGGCCCATAGGGGGTGCAGAGGCGGCCCGAAAGGCCCTAGAGGCGGAGCGGTGGAGCGCATCTGGACCTTCGCCATCGACCGGGGCGGGACCTTCACCGATGTGGTTGCGCGCTCGTCCGACGGGCGCATGCGGATCGAGAAGCTGCTGTCGGAAAATCCCGGCCAGTATGCGGATGCCGCGATCGAGGCGATCCGGCGGGTTCTGGCCGACGAAGGTGGCGAGGTCGCGGAAGTGCGGATGGGGACGACCGTCGCGACCAATGCCTTGCTCGAGCGCAAGGGTGAGCACGTCGCGCTGGCGATCACGCGTGGGTTCGGCGATGCGCTGAGGATCGGTTACCAGGCGCGGCCCGAGATTTTCGCGCGTCATATCGTGCTTCCCTCGATGCTCTACGAGCGCGTGGTCGAGGTCGACGAGCGGGTGGGAGTGGATGGCGGCGTGTTGGTTCCACTCGACGAGGGTCGGGCGCGGGCGGTCCTCGGCGAGGTGCGCGAGGCGGGGATCGATGCGATCGCCATCATCCTGATGCACGGCTGGCGCCATTGCGATCATGAGGAGCGGCTCGGGGAGATCGCGCGCGAGCTGGGATTCAACCAGGTCTCGGTGAGCCACGAGGTTGCGCCGCTCATCAAGCTGGTCGGGCGCGGCGACACGACCGTGGTCGACGCCTATTTGTCGCCCGTCCTTCGACGCTACGTCGACGGCGTGGACGCGGGTCTTCCTGATTCGACCGAACTCCATTTCATGCAGTCGAACGGCGGCCTCGCACAAGCGAAGGCCTTTCGGGGCAAGGACGCGATCCTGTCCGGCCCGGCGGGTGGCGTCGTCGGCATGGTCGCGGCGAGCGCTCCGCACGAAGCCCGGCACCTGATCGGCTTCGACATGGGTGGCACGTCGACCGATGTGTCGCATTACGCCGGCCGGTTCGAGCTCACCGACGAGAGCGTCGTCGCCGGAGTGCGAATCCGGGCGCCGATGATGCAAATCCACACCGTCGCCGCGGGCGGCGGGTCGATCTGCCGCTTCGACGGGATGCGCTTCCGGGTCGGGCCGGAATCGGCGGGCGCGAACCCTGGCCCGGCCTGCTACCGCAACGGAGGCCCGCTGACGGTCACCGACTGCAATCTGTTTTTGGGCCGGATTGATCCGGCGCATTTCCCTGCGGTGTTCGGGCCAAACGGTGACCAATCGCTCGATGCCGGCGCGTCGCGCGCGCGTTTGCAGGAGGTGGCCGACGCGGTCGGCGGCAAGAGCCTGGAGGAGATCGCGGATGGATTCCTCGACATCGCGGTCGACAACATGGCCGCGGCGATCCGCAAGATCTCGATCGCGCGGGGCCACGACGTGACGCGCTACACGCTCGCCTGCTTCGGCGGCGCTGGCGGGCAGCATGCGTGCAAGGTGGCCGATGCGCTCGGCATGGAGCGGATCCTGGTCCATCCGCTCGCCGGGGTATTGTCAGCCTACGGCATCGGAATCGCCGACGTGAAGGCAATCCGGGACGCGAGTTGGATCAAGCCGCTGGACGAGGATTTTTCCGCGGCGCTCGAAACGCTGGAGCAGCGTGCTCGCGATGTGCTGATTGAACAGGGCGTGCGTCCGGAGCGGATCGAACTCCACCGACGCGCCCGGCTGCGCACCGCGGGCAGCGACACGACGCTGGAAATCGGGATCACTTCGCCGGGCGAAATGCGCGCCGACTTCGCCGAGCTGCACAAGCGGCGCTTCGGCTATTGGGAGGAAGACGCCGAGGTGGTTGTCGATGCGTTGGTCGTGGAAGCGATCGGCCGCACGACGACAGCTTCGGGATTTGTGCAGGAGATCTCCGGCGTCGGGGAGGTGATCGACGGTCCCGCGCTGATCTTCGATCCATCTTCAACCACCGTGGTGGAGCCGGGCTGGCGTGCGGAGCGCGCCGGTGATGGATCTCTTCTACTGACGCGCGTGGTGCCGCTCGATCGCGCCAGGGCTATCGGAACCGACGTCGATCCGGTCCGCCTCGAAATCTTCAACAACCTGTTCATGGCCATCGCCGAGGAGATGGGGGTCGCACTGCAGTCGACCGCCACATCCGTGAACATCAAGGAGCGGCTCGACTTCTCCTGTGCGATCTTCGACCGTGAGGGCGCGCTGATCGCGAACGCGCCGCACATCCCCGTGCATCTCGGCTCGATGGGCGAGAGCATCCGCCGGATCATCGACACGCGAGGGCAGGGCAGGGACGGGCGCGGGATCCTCCGCGGGGACGCTTACGTGCTGAACGATCCTTATCGCGGCGGGACTCATCTGCCCGACATCACCGTGATCCTTCCGGTCTTCTACGGCGACGAGGATGCCGAGCCTTCCGCGTTCGTCGCGGCACGCGGTCATCATGCCGACATCGGCGGGATCGCGCCCGGATCGATGCCGCCGGACAGCCGCACGATCGACGAGGAAGGCGTGCTGATCGACAACGAGCTGATCGTCGACGAGGGCCATTTCCGCGAGGCGGAGATACGCGCGCTGCTCGGATCGAGCGAATGTCCGGTGCGCAATCCGGACCGCAACATTTCCGACCTGAAAGCGCAGCTCGCCGCCTGCGTGCGCGGCGCGGAGGTGCTCGCGCAAACGGCACGCGACTATAGCCCGCAGGTCATGGCGGCCTACATGGGTCACGTGCTCGCCAATGCCGAGGAGTCGGTGCGGCGGCTGCTCGATCGCCTCGACGACGGCGAGTTCGACTACGAGATGGACAATAAAGCGCGCGTCCGCGTGCGCATCACCATCGACAAGGTCGCGCGCTCGGCGACCTTCGATTTCACCGGCACCAGCGACCAGCTCCCCGACAATTTCAACGCGCCATTCTCTATCGTCCGCGCGGCGTCGCTGTATGTGGTGCGGACCTTGATCGACGACGCGATCCCGATGAACGACGGGTGCCTTAGGCCGATCCGTCTGGTTGTGCCCGACGGATCGATGCTGAAACCCGGCTACCCCGCCGCCGTGGTTGCCGGCAATGTGGAGACGAGCCAGGTCGTGACCGACGCCCTGTTCGCGGCGACTGGGCGGCTGGCGCCGTCGCAGGGCACGATGAACAACTTCACCTTCGGCAACGAGCGGCACCAATATTACGAGACCATCGCCGGCGGCTCGGGCGCGGGACCGGATCATGACGGGACCAGCGCGGTTCAGACCCACATGACCAACAGCCGCCTGACCGACCCCGAGATCCTGGAGACCCGGCTGCCGGTGCGGCTCGACAAGTTCGCGATCCGGCGCGGGTCGGGCGGGCAGGGCGCCCACAAGGGCGGAGACGGGGTTGTTCGCGAGGTCACCTTCCTCGAACCGATGCGCGCCAACATCCTTGCCAACCGCCGCAGGGTGCCGCCGCGCGGGATCGCGGGAGGAGGCGATGCGCAACCCGGACGCAACTGGGTCGAGCGCCTGGACGGTCAGGTCGAGATGCTGACTGCCACGGACAGCGCGGACGTCGGGCCAGGCGATCGCTTCGTGATCGAGACGCCCGGCGGTGGAGGGTTCGGAAGGCAGGGCGAGTGATCGACTATTGGCCGCTCCTCGGGATCGCGCTCGTCGTCCTCGGCTTCGCGCTGCGATTCAACCCGCTGCTCGTCGTCGCGGTCGCCGCAATCGCCACGGGACTGCTCGGGGGAATGGATTTCGGGAAAGTGCTCGCCACGCTCGGCAAGGCGTTCAACGACAATCGCTATGTGTCGATCGCGTGGATCGTGCTGCCGGTAATCGGCATGCTCGAGCGCTACGGGCTTCAGCAGCGCGCGCGAACGTTGATCGGGCGAATGCGCGCGGCGACGGCCGGCCGGCTGCTGATCGTCTATCTCGCGTTCCGGCAGATTTTCGCAGCGCTCG
>DASURT010000298.1:0-2084 GCA_036375515.1 Sphingomicrobium sp. | reverse complement strand
TGGCCGACGTCTTCAGCGGCGCATGAAAATCGACGCCCTGTGCCCCGGCGATCAGCTCCACGGCGACGACTCCGGCGGCGTTGCGCGCGACCTGACCGGCCTTGCGCGCGGCAATCGGCGCCATCGACACATGGTCCTCCTGCCCCGCGGACGTCGGGATGGAGTCGACGCTCGCGGGATGGGCCAGCGACTTGTTCTCGCTGACCAGCGCGGCGGCAGTGACCTGCGGGATCATCAGCCCCGAATTCACGCCCGAATCCTCCGTGAGGAACGGCGGCAGCCCGCTCATCTTGGGATCGATCAGCACGGCCGTTCGCCGCTCCGAAATGCTTCCGACTTCGCACATGGCCATGGCAATCATGTCCGACGCGAAGGCGACGGGTTCGGCGTGGAAGTTCCCCCCGGAAATCGCCGTATCTTCATCGGGAAAGACGATCGGATTGTCGGTTACCGCGCCCGCTTCGATGGTCAGCGTGCGCGCTACTTGATCGAGCAGGTCGAGAGCGGCGCCCATCACCTGGGGCTGGCAGCGGAAACTGTACGGGTCCTGCACCTTCGGGCAGCCGGTTGCGTGGCTGGCGAGGATTTCGCTTCCTTCGAGAAGCTCGCGGATGGCGGACGCGACGCGAATCTGCCCCGGCTGCCCGCGAAGCGCGGAGACCCGCGCATCGAAGGGTTTCGCAGAGCCTTTCAGCGCGTCGACCGACAGCGCGCCCGCCGCCACCGCGGCCGAGAAGACGCGCTCGCCGGTGAACAGCGCGTCGAGCGCAATCGCAGTCGAGGCCTGCGTTCCATTGATCAGCGCCAGACCCTCCTTGGGACCGAGTTGGAGCGGGGCCATGCCGATCCTCGTCAGCGCCTCTCTGGCGGGAAGGGTCTCTCCGGCGACATCGATACGGCCGTAACCTATCAGCGCGGCGATCAGATGGGCGAGCGGCGCGAGATCGCCCGAGGCGCCGACGCTGCCCTGCGCCGGAATCACCGGCATGGCGTCGCGGTCGAGCAGCGCCTGGAGCGCGTCTATGACCAGCGGCCGAACCCCTGAATGTCCACGCCCGAGCCCGAGCAGCTTCAGAACGATCATCAGCCGGGTCACGTGCCGCGGCAGCGGGTCGCCAAGCCCTGCGCTGTGCGACAGGATCAAATTGGTCTGCAGCTCGGCAAGGCGCTCATTCGGAATGCGGGTGTTCGCGAGCAGGCCGAAACCGGTGTTGACGCCATAAACCGTCTCGCCACTGGCAACGATGCGCTCGACCGAAGCGGCGGCGTTCGCGATGCGCCGCATCGATGCATCGTCGAGCGAAGCGGCTTCGCCCTGGCAGAGGCGACGCAGGAGGCCGAGATCGATCGCTTCAGGATTGAGTTTCATCATTCTCATTCGTCATTCCCGCGAAAGCGGGAACCTAGCAAAGGAAAAAACCGGATCCCCGCTTTCGCGGGGATGACGATCAGGAGATCATCGGCAAATCCAGCCCCTGCTCGCGCGCACAGTCGATGGCGATTTCATAGCCTGCGTCGGCGTGTCGCATGACCCCGGTGCCAGGATCGTTCCACAGCACCCGCTCCAGCCGCCGCGCGGCATCGTCCGTCCCGTCGGCGACGATCACCATGCCCGCATGCTGCGAATAGCCCATGCCGACTCCGCCGCCGTGGTGGAACGACACCCAGGTCGCGCCCGACGCCGTGTTGAGCAAAGCGTTGAGCAGCGGCCAATCGGAAACCGCGTCGCTGCCGTCCTTCATGCTTTCGGTCTCGCGGTTGGGCGAGGCGACGCTGCCGCTGTCGAGATGGTCGCGGCCGATGACGATCGGCGCCGAGACTTCGCCGTTCCTGACCATCTCGTTGAAGGCGAGGCCGAGGCGATGGCGCTGGCCCAGGCCGACCCAGCAGATGCGCGCGGGCAGCCCCTGAAACGCGATCCGCTCGCGCGCCATGTCGAGCCAGCGGTGAAGGTGCGGATCGCCGGGGATCAGCTCCTTCACCTTCTCATCGGTGCGGTAGATGTCTTCCGGGTCGCCCGACAAAGCCGCCCAGCGAAATGGGCCGATGCCGCGGCAAAACAGGGGCCGGACGTAGGCGGGCAC
>DASURT010000297.1:0-4197 GCA_036375515.1 Sphingomicrobium sp. | reverse complement strand
TCAGTCCGCGCGACCGTATCGGACGGAGTCGCGTTCCGTCCAGATGCCTCGAAAAGCCGGAAAATGTTGGTGGACGCACCAGGGCTCGAACCTGGGACCCGCTGATTAAGAGTCAGCTGCTCTACCAACTGAGCTATGCGTCCACTGCCGTATGGCGAATGCTCCGGCGCTTTCATTGCCGCACAGGAGCGGCGCGCCGGTAGCATGGCGCCAGATGGGGCGCAACCGCCCGGCTTCAAGACTATCCGGCCAGTCCCGAGCGGGTCCGCTGCTGGCGCTCAAGCGCCATGAGCAATCCGAGACAGAGCATCACCGTCATCACCGCCGATCCGCCGTAGCTGACGAGCGGCAGCGGCACGCCGACGACCGGGGCCAGGCCCATGACCATCATGAGGTTGATGGCGACGTAGAAGAAGATCGTCGCGGACAGGCCCGCGGCGGCGAGTTGACCGAAGCGGGTTTTCGAATTCGCGCTAACCCGCATACCCCAGCGAACGACCGCGGCGAACGCGAGGATCAGCAGCACACCGCCGACAAACCCCCATTCCTCGGCCATGGTCGCGAAAACGAAGTCGGTATGGCCCTCCGGCAGATAATCGAGATGGCTCTGGCTGCCGTGGAGGAAGCCCTTGCCCCAGATTCCGCCCGAGCCGATTGCGATCTTCGACTGGGCGATGTGGTAGCCGGCGCCGAGCGGGTCGCTTTCGGGATTGAGGAAGACGTCGATCCGCTTGCGCTGATAGCCGTGCATCAGATTGTAGGCGATCGGCGCGGCGATGGCGCCCGCGATCAAGGGTCCGACGAAGATCCACAGCGGCAGGCCGGCGAGGAACATGACGGTGACGCCGCACAGCAGCACCATGATGCAGGTCCCGAGGTCGGGCTGCAGCAATATCAGGAACGCCGGAACGCCGAGCAGGACGAAGGCCGGCCAGATGGCGCGCCACTTACGGGTCTCGCCCGCGGGGACGAGCTCGTAGAAGCGGGCGAGCGTCAGCACGATGGCCGGCTTCATGAACTCCGACGGCTGGAGCCTGACGGGCCCGAGGTCGAGCCAGCGCTGAGCGCCCTTGCTGACGAAGCCGAGCACCTCCACCCCGATCAGCATGGCGAGGGTTAGTCCATAGATCGGGAAGGTGAGGGACTTGATGGTCGACTCGCTCATCCACGACATGCCGACCGCAACGCAGAGAAAGAAGAGGAAGACGACGCCCTGCTTGAGCGCCCCCGGCTCGGCCGAGCCGCCGGCGGCGGAGTAAAGGACGACGAGGCCGAAGCTGGCGATTCCGGCGACGAGGAAGATCAACCGCCACGGAAGCCGCGCGAGCGGCCGGGGGATGATGGCCGAGGTGATCATGCCTTCGCGCGCGAGACGGCTTTGAATGCCGCGAGCTGACGAGCGTTGCGCTCGGCCAGCGTGCCGCCCCATTGTTTCTCCAGCGGAGCGAGCGCCGCGAAAGCCTTCTGCTTGTCGAACAAATAGGTCATGCAATCGCGGACGATCGGCGCCGCGGCCGACGCTCCGAAACCGCCATGCTCGATGATGCAGCCGATCGAGTATCGCGGCTTGTCGGCGGGAGCAAAGGCGATGAACAGGGCGTGGTCGCGCAGGGCCCAGTTGGAGTTCTTCACGCCCCGCTCGCCAAGGCGAAAGACCTGGGCAGTGCCTGTTTTCCCGGCCATCTGGACTCCGTCGAGCGGCAGCTTCGACGCGACCGCGGTGCCGTGATCGTTGACCACGGAGGTCATGGCCTTGCGCACGAACTCCAGATGCTCCGGATCGGCGTCGAGCGACGGGATCCTCTTCCGCGGTTTCGCCATCAGCAGTCGCGGCTGGACCAGATTGCCGGATCCGAGGCGCGCCGGCATCACCGCGAGCTGCATCGGGTTGATCAGGACATAGCCCTGGCCAATCGACGTGTTGGCGGAGTCATATCCCTGCCACTTGCGGTGATATTTCTTCTCCAGCCATTCCGGGCTCGGCATCGTGCCGTAACGCTGGGTGGGGATGGGCAGGTCGAATTCCTCGCCGTAGCCGAGATACTTGACCATCTCGGTGGTCGCCTCCGGGTCGGTGATCAGGCCCGTAGCCCAGAAATAGGTGTTGCAGCTGCGCTCGATGGCCGAGTGCATGTCCATCGGTCCGTGGGCAGCATCGCAGCGAAAGTAGCGGTTACCGATCTGGTAGCCGCCCGGACAATTGACTCGCCGCTTCGGGTCGACCCCCAGCTTCAGAAATGCCAGCGCCATCGCCGGCTTGATCGTCGAGCCGGACGGGTAGAGCCCCTGCGCAACCTTGTTGAGGAGCGGGAGGTGATCGTTCTCCGACAACATCTTCCACTCCGTCCGGCCGATGCCCTGGCTGAAGCTGTTCGGGTCGTAAGCCGGCATCGACACGAAGGCGAGCATGTCGCCGCTCATCACGTCCATCGCGACCAGGGCGCCAGACTGGTCGCCCATGCGACGCGCGGTATATTGCTGCAGCCCTTCGTCGATCGTCAGCTGAACGGTTCGGCCGCTCCGGTCGGGCTTGGGGTCGAGTTCCTTGACCAGCTTGCCTCGTGCTGTGACCTCGATCCGCTGGCCGCCGGGTGTTCCGCGAAGTGCAGGCTCGAGCGTCTTTTCGAGCCCCTGCTTGCCGATCTTGAAACCGGGAACGAGAAGCAGCGGGTTCTTGTTTTCGGCTTCATATTCCTTGGCATTGGCGCTGCCGACATAGCCAACGAGGTGAGCGACTGCCGGGCCGTCCGGATAATAACGGGAATAGCCCTGCGTGGCCTGGACCCCGGGCAGGTCGGGAAGGCGGACCGTGACGGCGGCATATTTGTCATAGCTGACATTCTCGCCGACCTGGACCGGATGGAAACCCTGGGACTGGGCAAGCTCGCCCCGGATTCGAGCGACCTCCTCCTCGTCGAGCTGCATCAGCCGCGCGACTTCCGGAACGATGTCGCGTCCCTTCTCCATCTGCTGGGGAAGGAGGTCGACCCGGAAGCTCGCGCGGTTGATCGCGATCGGCTTTCCGTAGCGGTCGATGATCCAGCCGCGGCGGGGCGGGACCGGGATCAGCTGGACCCGGTTGTTCTCGCTCAGCAGCTGGTACTTCTCATTTTGCGCGACGGAGAGCCAGCCAAGCCGGCCGATCAGCACTCCGCCGACGGCCGCCTGCGCGCCTCCGAGCACCAGCATCCGGCGTGAGAAGGTGATCGATTGATGAGCCGTTGTGATCCGGAACGGCTTCATCGCCCGAGCCTCCAGGCGTCAACGCGCGAAACCAGCCAGGCGCTGAGCGGGAATGCGCCGATCGAAATGACCAGCGGCGGAAGCATCATCGTGAAGGGAACGTCCGCCCCCGCCGCGCTCGCGATCCGCCACTGGAGCCACTCGTCGATCGCAATCAGCACCGCCGCCAATATCCATTCGATCCAATAGTCACGCCACATGGTGCGGCGATCGACGAGGTCGAGCGCCAGCATCGTCGCACTCCATAAAGCTATTGAAAAGCCAATGGGATATCCAGTGAACAGGTCGTTGATGAAACCCAGCGGAGCGGCCCACCAGGCGGGCCACGGATCGGCCCGGAGCAGCCGCCAGCCAATCAGCACCAGATAGCCGAAATCCGGAAACCAGCCGCTCGTCGAAACGATCGGTAATGCCGCGAGAAGCGATGCAGCCACTACCGTGGCGCTGGGGACGAACTCGGCAAAGCGGACCGGTCCCTTGCCGATTTTCCTGTTTTGGGAGAGCGCTGCCCTGACCATCAGGGCGCGTCGCTTGTGGCGGTCGCCGTTTCAGCAGCGACCGCAGCCGGCTCATAGGGCGGCTCGACGATCGCGAAGCTCGTGTTCGCCGGGTCGGCGAGCGGCACGGCAATGGCGCCGTCGCCGTTGAGCTTCACGATCTTCGCGACCGGTACGAGTGGTGGATACAGTCCGCCGGTGCCGGACGTGATGATGATGTCGTTCGGCCAGAACGGATTGCGCCCGACCTCCAGCGGCCTCACGTCGATCGTGCCGTCGCCGCGCCCTTGCGCGATCACCGGTCTGCCGTCTCTCAGCAGGCGCGAGGGAACGATGCTCGCCCGGTCAGAGATGAGGAGCACACGCGACGCGAGCGCGCCGCTGTCGATGATCCGCCCGACCAGCCCGTCGGCCGAGCGGACGGGCATGCCTATTTTCACGCCATCGCCCCGGCCTG
>DASURT010000296.1:0-4801 GCA_036375515.1 Sphingomicrobium sp. | reverse complement strand
GGAGATCCACGGGCTGACGATCGCCTCACCGTCCTCCAAATTCTTGTTCATCAGCCGGGCAAAAGCGGTCTGCGGCCCGAAGATGCGCAGCAGGTCATCGTCAAGGCTCAGATAGAAGCGCGACAGTCCGGGGTCGCCCTGCCGGCCCGAGCGGCCGCGCAGCTGGTTGTCGATGCGCCGGCTCTCGTGGCGCTCGGTGCCGAGGACGTAGAGGCCGCCGAGCTCGAGCACGTGCTTCTTCTCGGCGACGATCTCCTCGCGGACTTTCGCCGCCCGGCCGTCATATTCAGGGCTGCCCTCGACCAGCTCGGGATATTCGTCGAGCATTCGGAACTCGAGATTGCCGCCAAGCTGGATGTCGGTGCCGCGGCCGGCCATGTTGGTCGCGATCGTCACCGCCCCGATCCGCCCCGCCTGCGCGACGATATGCGCCTCCTGCTCGTGGAAGCGGGCGTTGAGGACCGAGTGCCTGATCTTTTCCTTCTCGAGGAATTCGGCGAGCATCTCCGACTTCTCGATGGAAACGGTGCCGACCAGGACCGGCTGTCCTTTGTCCTGCTTTTCCTTGATTTGCTTGGCGATCGCAGCGAACTTGTCGGTCATGTTCTTGTAGAACTCGTCCTCGGAATCGATACGCTGGACGGGAACGTTGGTCGGGATCGCCACCACGTTCATCTTGTAGATGTCGAAGAACTCCGGCGCTTCGGTCATCGCCGTACCGGTCATGCCCGAGAGTTTGGGGTACATCCGGAAGTAGTTCTGGAAGGTGATCGAGGCGAGCGTCTGGTTCTCGGGCTCGATCTGGACTCCTTCCTTGGCCTCGACCGCCTGGTGAAGCCCGTCCGACCAGCGCCGCCCCTCCATCATCCGGCCGGTGAACTCGTCGATGATGACGATCTTCCCGTCCTTTTCGATGTAATCGATGTCCCGCTTGAACATGACGTTGGCTTTGAGCGACTGGTTCAAGTGGTGGACGACCTGAGTGTTGGCGATGTCGTAGAGGTTGCGGCCCTCGATCAGTCCCTCGGCCTCGAGCATCCGCTCCGCCTTCTCGGTGCCGTCCTCGGTCAGAACGACCGACTTCTGCTTCTCGTCCTTCTCGTAATCGTCCTCGGTCAGGGTTTTCACGAGCTTATCGACCGCGATGTAGAGGTCGGATTTGTCGTCGGTCGGACCGGAGATGATCAGCGGAGTCCGGGCTTCGTCGATCAGGATCGAGTCCACCTCGTCGACGATCGCGAAGTTGAACGGCCGCTGGACCATCTGATCGCGCGAGTATTTCATGTTGTCGCGCAGGTAATCGAAGCCGAGCTCGTTGTTGGTCCCGTAGGTGATGTCCGAGCCGTAGGCGTCGCGGCGCTGCTGGTCGGTGAGGTTGGGGACGATCACACCGACCGACATGCCGAGGAAGCGGTAGATCTGTCCCATCCAGCCGGCATCGCGCGTGGCCAGATAGTCGTTGACGGTGACGACGTGGACGCCCTTGCCCTCGAGCGCATTCAGATAGACCGCGAGCGTCGCCACCAGCGTCTTTCCCTCGCCGGTCTTCATCTCGGCGATCTCGCCGCGATGGAGCGCGATCCCGCCGATCAACTGGACATCGTAATGGCGCTGGCCGAGCGTCCTGATCGCCGCTTCGCGCACCGTCGCGAACGCCTCGGGAAGGAGGCTGTCGAGCTTCTCGCCGCGCGCCAGGCGCTGCCGGAAAAGGTCGGTCTGGGCGCGCAGCTCTTCATCGCTCAACGCCGAAATATTGGGCTCGAAGGCGTTGACCGCGTCGACATATTTGCCGAGGCCGCGCACATAGCGGTCGTTGGCCGATCCGAAGATGCTCTTTGCCAGTCCGGCGAACATGGAATTCCCTTAAAGACCCGCGCGTTTCGGAAAAGGCGAAATGCTCCCGCCGACGCTCTGGGAAATTGCGTCCGGCGATGTAGGAAGACGCCTCACGCTAGTCAATTAACGGCGGAGTAGCTCCTCCCCGTTCCGGGAAACATCTAGAGGTTGCCCTCCAGCCACTGCTGGATCTGGCTGCGCGGCGCCGCGCCGACCTTCTGGGCGACCGGCTGGCCTCCCTTGAACAGCAGCATGGTGGGGATCCCGCGCACGCCGTAGCGGCCCGGCGTGTCGGGATTTTCGTCGATGTTGAGCTTGGCGACGGTGATCTTGTCGCCGAGCTCGCCGGCGATTTCCTCGAGCGCCGGAGCGATCATCCGGCACGGACCGCACCATTCGGCCCAGAAATCGACCAGCACCGGTTCGGATGCCCCCAATACGTCGGTTGCGAAGCTCTGATCGGTGACGGTCTTGGTGGCCATGGCGGCGACTCTCCTGCGAATTGTTAACGGCGATATGGGCACTCGCCCGACTCCTCTCAAGGCGTAAGTTCGAGGAGGTCCGGGCCGGCGGTGTAGAGCAACGCGGCACGGACGGTCCGCCCGGGGAAGATCACTTGCAGCGCCTCGGCATAGGCCCGCATCTGCGCGCGGTGCGAGGGCGGAATTTGATCCGGCGAACTGGGTACCTTGCCCGTCTTGAAGTCGATGACCGAAACCTGGCTTTCCTCGACCAGCAGCCGGTCGATCGTCCCGGCGATCACCCGGCCGTCCGGCAGGGTCGCGGCGAGCGGCGCTTCGCCGAGTGAGGTGGGGCCGAACAACGCCGCGAAGCGCTCATCGCCGATGATGCCGCAAACCTGTTCGACGATTTCGTCCAGCTCGGCGGGGGCCGGAATTTCCGCCGACTGTTCCAGCCATGTCCGCGCTGCCGCCGGGCGCAGCTCCGGCTCCAGCGCCGGCAGGCGTTCGAGCAATTGGTGAATCAGGATTCCACGCCGCGCGGCGAGGCGCATCGCTTCGCCTGGCGGCGGCGCGGTTTCCGTGTCCGCGGCGATCGCGGATGGCGCCAGCGGCCGAGGCGGCCGGCTTTCGGCGGGAGCGGGACGACGCGCCCATTCCGGCACGTCGATCGGAGGAATGACGACCTTGCCCTTTTGCTTCCTCGACGGCGGAGTGCCCCCGGAGCTGTAAACCAGGCCGGAGCTCTCCCCGCGCTCGAACAGGGGGACGGCATCGATCGCGATCATCGCGCGCTCGACGACGCGGTGCCAGCAATTCTCCGGCCGTCCGTCCGACCCGTCCTTCTTCGCCCTTGGGGCGACCCCGGCGATCACCAGGCGGTCCGCGGCCCGGGTCAGCGCCACGTACAGCAGCCGCCAATGCTCCTCGAGGTCGCGCTCCTCCTCCCTGAGGATCGCCTCCTCGAACGGCGGGCACCTCTCCTCCTTCTTCGGCCGGAGAAGTGGCGCGACGACCGAGGGGGCGATCTCGTAATCGAGCGCGAGCGGCGTTCGCCCGAGCCGCGCCGGATCGGCGGTCGCGTCGGCCAGGATGACGAACGGGGCTTCGAGCCCCTTGGCGCCGTGGACGGTCATCACGCGGACTTCGTTGGCCGGCTGCCCGGGATCGCGCTGGACGTCGACGGTGCCGCGCGAGAACCAGGCGAGGAAACGCTCCAGCGACGCAATCTCGTTGCGCTCGAACTCGATCGCGCTGTTCATCAGCTCGTCAACGGGATCGCGCGCCGCCATTCCGAGGCGCGAATAGAGCTTGCGCCGGCCCTCGATCGGGCCGGACAGGATCGTTTCGAGGAAGCGCGACGGGGTCGTGTAATCGGCGATCGCCAACAGCCCGGCCAGCGCCTCATGCGCCGAACGGAGGGCCTCGTTTTCCTCGGCCCGCCGGCGAAGCTCCCGCCACAGCGGAACCGAGCGGCCGTGCGCCAGATCGCGAAGCTGGTCCTGGTCCCAGCCGATCAGCGGTGAAACGAGCAGGCAGGCGAGGCTGAGGTCGTCGTTCGGCTGGACCGCGAACTTCACGGCGGAGAGCAAGTCCTGGACGGCCAGCGGCTCGTGCAGGTGCAGCCGGTCGACGCCGGCGACGGGCACGCCCTTGGCGAACAGCCGCGCGACGATCAGCGACGCGAGCTCGCCGCGACTTCGGACGAGGACGAGGATGTCGCCTGGCGTCAGCGGGCGCCCGGTCGACGCGAGCGCCGGCGCTTCGTCCACCAGCCGCTTGATTTGCGACGCGAGCGCTTCGGCATAATGGCGGTCGCGAAGCTCGACCCAGCGCTCCTCCCCCTCATCGGCTCCCGCGTCGTCCAGGTCCTCAACCGCGAAGGGCTGCCACAGCTCGACCCGCCCGGGCCAGCCGGAATGATGCGCGACGTGCGGGTCTGGCGGGTCCGGCAGGGCCAGCGCCGCATGACCGAGCTCCCGGATGACGGCGTCGACCACGTCGAGCACCGGCTGGCCCGAGCGGAAGCTGGCGGCGATCGAAAGATCGCGGAACTCGCGAGCGCGCCGCCGATAGGAAAAGAGGTCATCGGCCCCTTCGAGCGAAGCCGCGCGTTGCCTGAACTCCTGGCGAGCCTCGTTGAACCGCTCCGGGTCGGTCCCCTGGAAGCCGTAGATCGCCTGCTTGAAATCGCCGACCATGAACAAGGTGCGGCGGCGGTCTTCCGTTTCGGCCGAGCCGCTGAAAAACTCCTCGACCAGGCGCTCGATGATCTCCCATTGCGCGGCGTTCGTGTCCTGGGCTTCGTCGACCAGCACATGATCGATCTGGCGGTCGAGCTTGTAGCGGACCCAATCGCCCATTCCGGGTGTCGCCAGGAGGTCGCGGGTCCAATCGATCAGGTCGTTGAAATCCGCGACCCCCGCGCCGCGCTTGGCGTGCGCGTAGGCGAGTGCGAACGCCTGCCCGGCGCGAAGCCCCGCGGCCATGTCGGACGCGAGCCG
>DASURT010000295.1:0-3840 GCA_036375515.1 Sphingomicrobium sp. | reverse complement strand
CGAGCGGTTCGGCGGGCCGGCGGTCGCGGCGATCCCGTCAGCGCTTCCGAAGCAGGCGAGCTGGCCGCGGCGGCGGATCGAGGGGAAAGCGCTATCGATCGCGCGTCTCGCCAAGGCGAGCCTGACCTTCGCCGGCGGCGCGGACTATATCGCGTGGAAAATCAACCGCCACGCGGGTGCGGATCTCCAGCTGAAGCCATGGCAGCGACGGCACCCGCTGCTCGCCGGGATCACGCTGCTGCCGCGGCTGCTGAGGAGCGGGGCGGTGCGGTGATCGATCCGAGTCCTGCGTCCGTCAGGCTGCTTTTGCCTGGTGCACATCGAGTTGAAGGTTGAGTGCCTTCAACACCGGCAGGATTGTTTCCAGAGTGGGATTGCCATCGCTGCTCAACGCCTTGTGAAGCGTCTGCCGCTTGATTCCAGTCTCGCGCTCCATGTCGGAAAGCCCGCGTGCGCGGGCAACCACTCCGATGGCATGAGCGATATAGTGCGCATCGCCACTAGCGAGCGCATCGCGAATGAGATGGACCTGATCTTCGTCGCTCCGGAAGAGCGTCGCCGTATCGACCATTTTGATGTTCGTACCCATAATCACACCTGCTCATTTGCCTAAAGCTGCCGCAAGAGTCTTAGCCACCGCAATGTCGGCCTGCTGTCGCCGCTTGTCGCCACCGCACAACAGCACGACCATCTCGCGGCCTCTCATCGCGTAATAGAGCCTGTATCCGGCTCCGACGTTAATCCGCGCATCCATGACCTTGCCGCCGACCGACTTCACATCACCGAAGAGACCCGCCTCGAAGCGCACGATGCGTGTCTTGATGGCTCGTGCGGCCACCGGATCCCTGATGCCGTCGAGAAATGCCTGGAATTCGCCAGTGAACGCGACGGTGCAGGCCACATACGAAGCATATATGCTTCGTCGGTCGAATGTCAATTTAAGGGATGATTGCCGTAAGGCGCTGGAGTTTGGACGATTCATCCAACGAGATGCGCGCTTCGCGCACCCACCCCTGGCCCCTCCCTTCCAGGGAGGGGGATTCTAGGCTTTCGCGGCGGCTCTTGGGGGTTCGGTGGTGCGCGAGAGGGCCGAGGCTACGGCGCTGGCAAGGGCGCCGACGGTGAAGGGCTTGCGCAGAAGCTCGTAGCCGCGAAGGTCGTCGCTTTCGCCGTCGCCGACATAGCCGGTCACGAACAACACGGCGAAGTCGCGATCGTGGGTCGATTTGAGATGCCGGATGAGCTCGGGGCCGGTCATTTCCGGCATGATCACGTCGCTGATGACGAGGTCGAACTCCTGGGCACGGAACAGCTCGATGGCCTCGGCGCCGCCGTCGCAGGAGATCGGGTCGTAATCCAGGTCTTCCAATGCATCGACGGTGGCGGAGCGGACGCGCGGATCGTCTTCGACGAGCAGGATTCGGGCACCGGCGACATGGAGGTCGGCGGCTTCGCGGCGCTGCGCGGACGGATGGACCCGGACTTCCGCGGCGACCTGCGTCCGCGGCAGATAGATGGAGACGGTCGTGCCCTTCCCGACCTCGCTTTCGATTCCGACTTCTCCGCCCGACTGGTGGGCGAAGCCGAAAATCTGGCTGAGGCCGAGGCCCGTGCCCTTGCCGACGGGCTTGGTCGTGAAGAACGGCTCGAAGGCATGTTCGAGCACCTCCGGGCTCATGCCGCAGCCGGTGTCGGCGACGCTGATCTTCACATAATCGCCGGCCTGGATGTCGCCGACCTGATTGGCGGCGAGGCGCACGTTTTCGGCCGCGATGCGCATCAGCCCTTCGCCCTGCATCGCGTCGCGCGCGTTCACCGAGAGGTTGACGATGGCGTTCTCGAGCTGGTGCGGATCGACGTAAATGGGCCAGGTATCGGGCGCGATGTCCACGTCCACGCGAATTCGCTCGCCGAGCGTCCGGTCGATGAGGTCGGACATGCCGCCGATGAGCTCGGTGCTGTCGACCCGTTCGGGGAGCAGCGGCTCGGATCGGGCGAAGGAGAGCAAGCGGCGGGTGAGGGCGGCGGCGCGCGTCGCGCCTTCCATGGCGTTGTTCAAGTGGACCATGATCTCACGCCTGGGGCCGTTCAGGCGGCGCAGCGCGAGATCGATCCCGCCGACGACGACCGCGAGCATATTGTTGAAATCGTGCGCGATCCCGCCGGTCAGCTGGCCGACGGCTTCCATTTTCTGGACCTGGCGAAGCTGGGCCTCGGCGGCTTCGCGCTCGGCCGCTTCCGCTTTCAAGGCCTGGTTCGCCTCCCACAGCTCGTGGGTCCGCTCGCGTACGGCGAGGTCCAGCGCTTCGGCGCGGTCGGCCTCGCTTTCGGCCTGGCGCCGGGCGCGGGCGTTCTGGCGGAGCGCCTGGACCGACACGACGGCGAGGAAGATTGCACCAAGGCCGACGAGGATTCCGAGCCAGCTCAGATAATTGGTGAACTGGTCCGCCTGGTCGGAGAAGAACTGGCTGCGCTCGATCCGGTCGCGGAGCGCATCGCGCTCGGCGCGAATGATGTTCTCGAGCGTATCGTCGAGCTCCTTGCCCGTGCCGGTCGTGGAGGCCGCGTAGAAATAGCGGATTCCGGCGTCGCCCTGTTTGGCGAGCGCCGCACGCGCGGCGAGCGCGAGCTGCTGGCCGCGAAGCTGATAGAGCTGCTGGACCCTGGCGACGCGCTGCTGCTGGTCGCGGCTGTTGCGCATGAGGTCGCGCAACTGGCCGATCTGAAAGCCGGCGAGCTGCCAGTCGCTGGCGTAGATCTTGCCGTTGGGAACCTCCTTTTCGTCGAGCACGAAGCGGGCGAGCGCGGCCTCCGCGCCCGACACGTTGGCGCTGACGTTGCGGACGACGAGAGCGACTTCGTAGGAATGGCGCTCGGCGGTCAGCGCCTTCTCGCGCGCATCGTTCGCGAACTTGACGAGAAAGACCATGGCGACGAGCACCAGGGCCGCGGCGAGGCCAGCGGCCGCGGCGCCTCCGCGCCGCCAGTCGAAGCGAACTTCGTCCTCTTCCCCAACCCCGATCATGCTGCCAATCTTAAACTCGTTAACCAATTGGCGAAAGCCAAAGGTTCCGGCGGCCTATCTCAAACGATGCACCCCGTGGCACGGCCGGCGGCCGCGAACATGCCGAGAATCTCGCCGACCTGCTCCTCGCTGTGGAGCGCGCAGAGCGAGCAGCGGAGCAAGGTCATGCCGGCCGGCGTCGCCGGCGGGCGGGCGAGATTGACGTAGAGACCCTCGTTCAGAAGCGCCTCCCACATCGCGGCGCCGGTCTCGAGATCGGGCATGATGACGGCGATGATCGCGGATTGCGGCTCGTCCGTGCCGAGCGTGAAGCCGAGCTGGCGGAGACCGGCATGGAGGCGCCTGGAATTTTCCCACAGGTGGGCGCGCTTGTCCGCGCTGTCCATGAGCTTGCGGATCGAGGTCGCGGCGGTTGCGACGACCGAGGGCGGGAGCGAGGCGGTGAAGACGTAGGGGCGGCAGACGAGGCGCAAAATCTCGAACTTGGGGTTGTTCGAGACGCAGAATCCGCCGACCGTACCGACCGATTTGGAGAAGGTGCCGACGATGAAGTCGACGTCCTCGATCACGCCCTGAGCCTCGGCGACGCCGCGGCCGTGCTCGCCGATGAAGCCCATCGAATGCGCTTCGTCGACCAGCACCATCGCGCCGTTGGCTTTCGAGACAGCGACCATGTCCTTCAACGGCGCGACGTCGCCGAGCATCGAATAGACGCCTTCGAGGACGACCAGCTTGCCCGCGCCCTCGGGCACGCGCTTCAGGCGCTTTTCGAGCGCCTCGATGTCGTTGTGGCGAAAGGGGACGATCTGCGCGTC
>DASURT010000294.1:0-2464 GCA_036375515.1 Sphingomicrobium sp. | reverse complement strand
CCAGTTCACCCCGCCCTTGAAGGTCGTCGTCGAACCCGAGGTGGAATAATCCGAGATCCGGACCGCGGCATTGAGCTCGAGCAAGTTGACGAACGACACGTCTCTGACGAGCGGCGCGTTGAGCTCCGCATAGGCTTCCTTGACGTTATAATGCCCTTTCGTCGGGCCAGCCGGGATGTCGGAGCTGAAGCCGGCCGTGACCACCGGATCGGGATCGAACCGGCCGCTGAGACGGCGATATTCGACGCCGGCCGCGAAACCGAGCGGGCCACCCGGCAACTCGGCGAGCTCACCCGAGATATTGCCCGTGAAGTCCCAAAGGTCTTGCTTGCTACGGTCATGCTGGACGAAGGTGACGAATTCCAACATCTCCGGCGTGATCGAGCCCGCACCGCCGAAGAGGTTGAACGGGACGCACGTTCCGCCGAACAGGCCGGCATGTCCGACGCAATCGGCAACCGGTCCAAGCGCCTGGCGCAGGTGGGCCGAATTGATATTGCCGTGCATCGTCTGCTTGGCCTTGTTGTGACCGTAGATACCGTTGATGTCCCAGTACCAATCGTGGTTCAGGAACGAGAAGCTGCCGTCCAGCGTGGCGACGCCATAGGCGGTGTCGACCTTTTGCGAGAATCTCCGCGGACCGCCTTCGACAAAGCGCCGAAGGATCACATTCATATTGGTGAAGTCGAGCGTCACGCCGAATGGGTTGAAGGGGTTGGTGACATCGACCGTCGTCGCGTCGAGCACGGGCGTGATTCCGCCGTCAGGACCAACGCCGAACGGCAACGGAGCCGCCTGGTTCTTCGACTTGCGCTCGTTCCACAGCCCCTTGAGCGTCAAGTTGACCTTATCCGACACCTCATATTTGAGGTTGGCGAACGCGCCGTATCGCTCGAGCGGGATCTGGAAGTAGTTGAACGGCGCGAAGTTGAAGCGGTCGGGCGCGCCTAGAAAGTCGCGAAAATCGTCGGTCGTGTCGGTCGGGCTGATGAACACGGGAGCCCCGGTCAGCACCGGATTGACCAAGGTGAAGTCAAAGCGGTGCGCCGCATCCGGGCCCAGAACCTCGAAAAGGCCGTTCGGCAGGAAGGCCGAGCAGCCGCCCGCGAGGCAGCTCGTCGCATAGGGTGAGGGGAAGCGAGAAATCGAGCGATCTGCCGCGAGGACCGGCTTCTGCTTCACATAATTGCCGCCGACGACAATTTGCAGGCGGCCGCTATCCCCGTTGCCCCAGCTCGCCTGGTAATTCTGGGTGAAACCGTCGCCTTCTTCCCAAAAGCCGCCGAGCTGCGCCGACGCGACGAAACCCTTCTGGTGCCGCTTGGTGATGATATTGACCACGCCGGCGATCGCGTCGGAGCCGTAGATCGCCGATGCGCCATCCTGCAGCACCTCGACCCGCTCGATCATGCTTTCGGGGATCGAGTTGAGGTCGATCGACGGTGGGACTCCGCTCGCCGACGCGGCATTGATGTACCGAAGCCCGTCGACCAGCACGAGCGTACGCCTCGAGCTCAAATAGCGGAGGTCGATTTCGGCCGCGCCCGCACCGACTCCTCCTCCGTCGGGCGGATTGCCCAGGTTGCCCGAGTTGTTGAACTTGGAGTTCAGGCCGCCGCCCGAACTCGGCAGGCGCTGCAGCACGTCGTTGATCGAGTTGAGGCCAGTCTTCTGGATATCGCTTTGGTCGACGAACACGCGCGGAGCGTCGAGGTCCAGCGGATTGCGGCGGATGCGCGATCCGGTGACGACGATTTCGCCTCCGGCCGCCGGCTCCTGCGCCGCCGTTGCGGGCGCTTGCGTGATGTCGGGGGGAGGCTGCGTGCTCTGGGCCTCGGCCGCAGAAGCCGCGGCGACTAGCGCTGCAAAGCCAACACTTGCGCGAAGAGCCAATTCAATCCGCTTCATGAAACTCCCCCTCCTGGTTCCCTGCGTTCGATCGACACAGGTTCGCAACAATCGTAGCGGAGGAGCGCCTGTTACAAAATGGCTACTGTCGCTTGAACGACACGATTCCGGCCGGGTGATGCAAATCGTCTACAGTTGCTCGGGACCGGCAAGGGACAGGTAGGCGAGCCGGCGGACCTCACGGCGACCGCGGGTCACGGTGTCGAGGATCAGGCCCGCGAAGAAGCACAGGACGGCGACGATCGTCATGCCGGTGACCAGGATCGCGGTCGGGACGCGCGGCACCAGCCCCGTGTTCAAATAGGTGATCGCCAGCGGGACCGACAAGATGATCGCGAGCGCGAGCAGAAAGGCGCCGATGCTTCCGTAGAACAGCACCGGCCGTTCGATGCGGTAGAGGGTGATGATCGTCTTAAGGATGCGCCAGCCGTCGCGAACGGTCGAAAGCTTGGACTCCGATCCCTCCGGACGCGCCGCATAAGCCGTCTCGACCTCGCCGACCGGCATCCGGAGCTCGAGCGCGTGGACGCTGATCTCGGTCTCGATCTCGAACCCC
>DASURT010000293.1:0-2654 GCA_036375515.1 Sphingomicrobium sp. | reverse complement strand
AAGCTCGGCGGGTTGCACAAATTCATGGGCTGGGAAGGCCCCATCCTGACCGACAGCGGCGGATATCAGGTCATGAGCCTGTCGGAGCTCAACAGGACGACCGAGGAAGGCGTGCGATTCAGGAGCCATCTCGACGGGTCGACGCATATGCTGACGCCCGAACGGTCGATCGACGTGCAGCGACTCCTCGGCTCCAACATCGTCATGGCGTTCGACCAGCTCGTCCCGGCGACCTCCACGCCGAGAGAGCAAAATGAGGCGATGGAGCGCTCGATGCGCTGGGCGAAGCGTTCGCGCGACGAGTTCGACAGGGGCGAGCATGCCGAGAGCGCCGCATTGTTCGGTATCCAGCAAGGCGCGCTGGACGAGACATTGCGCAAGGCGTCGGCCGGCGCGCTGATCGACATCGGCTTCGACGGTTATGCGGTCGGCGGGCTTGCAGTCGGCGAGGGACAGGAAGCGATGCTCGACTGTCTCGACTTCGCGGTGGACATGCTTCCAGCCGATCGGCCGCGTTATCTGATGGGCGTTGGCAAGCCCGACGACGTGGTCGAGGCGGTCCGGCGCGGGATCGACATGTTCGATTGCGTGCTCCCGACACGCTCGGGCCGAACCGGCCAGGCATTCACCGCCGACGGCCCCTTGAACATGCGCAACGCCCGCTTCGCCGAGGACAAGGAGCCGATCGAGCCCGGCTGCCCGTGCCCGGCCTGTGAGCGGTTCGAGCGCGCGTACGTGCACCATCTGGTGAAATCGGGCGAAATCCTGGGCGCGATGCTCATGACCCAGCACAATCTGTGGTTCTACCAGCGGCTGATGCAGGGCCTCCGCGACGCGATCACCCAGCAGCGGCTGGCAGGCTTCGCGGGCGATTTCCTCGCGCGCTACCGAGGCTAGTCCGCGCTGACCGACAGGAAACTTGGAAGCGGGCCGTTCCAGTCGCTCTGGATGTCCTCGACGATCGGCGATCGTTCGGGAGCCTTTTTTGGTTTTTGGGAAGCGGCCTTGGCGGCCGGTTTCGCCTCCGCCTTCCTTGGTTCGGCCTTGTGCGGCTTCCCGGGAGCCGACAGTCGCGCGATCTTGACGCCGGTCAGCTTCTCGATGCGTTCGACCGCCTCGGCGTCGGCCCTGGTCGCGAGCGTGATCGCGATGCCCTTGGCGCCCGCGCGGCCGGTGCGGCCGATGCGGTGGATGTAATCGTCCGGCTGCCACGGAACGTCATAGTTGAACACATGGCTGACGCCTTTGACGTCGAGTCCGCGGGCGGCGACGTCAGAGGCGACCAGGATGTTGATCTCGTCTTTCTTGAACCGGTCGAACTCGGCGATGCGCCGCGACTGGTCCATGTCACCCTGGATCTGGCCCGCCGCGAAGTGCGACCGTTTGAGGCTGGTGGTCAGCTCCCTGACGGTGGTCTTGCGGTTGCAAAAGACGATTGCGTTCCGGACCTCGTCGGAGCGGAGCAACTCCTTGAGGGCATCCTTCTTCTTGTCCGCGCTGACCTCGACCAACTTCTGGTCGATATTGATGTTGGCGGTCGCGGGCCGCGCGACCTCAACCCGCTTCGGCTCGTTGAGGAACTTGGCCGCGAGCTTCTGGATCGGCGGGGGCATGGTCGCGGAGAACAGCAGGGTCTGACGGTTCTTCGGGAGCTTCGAGCAGATCTCCTCGATGTCCGGGATGAAGCCCATGTCGAGCATCCGGTCGGCTTCGTCGATGACCAGCAAATTGCAGTCGTTGAGCATGATCTTGCCGCGGCCGAAAAGGTCCATCAGCCGGCCGGGGGTGGCGATGAGGACGTCGACACCCTTTTCGAGCGCCTTGACCTGATCGCCCATCTGCACGCCGCCCATCAGCAGCGCCATCGAGAGCGGGTGATACTTGCCGTATTTCTCGAAATTCTCGGCGACCTGCATCGCCAGCTCGCGCGTCGGCTCGAGGATCAGCGATCGCGGCATCCGGGCGCGGCTCCGGCCGTGGTGCAGGATGTCGATCATCGGCAGAACAAAGCCCGCGGTCTTGCCGGTGCCGGTCTGGGCGATCCCGATCAGGTCCTTGCCCATCAGCACGGACGGGATTGCGGCCCGCTGGATCGGGGTCGGCTCGTCATAACCACTGTCCGCGACTGCGCGGAGCAATTCCTCAGAAAGGCCGAGATCGGCAAAAGACATTGAATATCCGGAAGAAAGTGAAGGCCGCGGCTTCTCGTGGCCGGTGCGGCACTGACCCTGTCGGGCTATGCTGCCGCGAGCGGAATTGTCAAGGAAGCGTCGCGCGCAGGGTGTGCGCCGCACTGCCGAGCACGGCGCTCAACGCTTGAGCTTCGGCACGAGATGCTTGAACCGCTCGATCGCACAGCTTCCCCCCATGCGCGAGTGGATCTCGTCGCGGCCCGCGCAGAGGCGTTCGTCTTCCGGCTGAAGGTAGAAGCCGCCGTAGAAGTCGAGCGCGGGGCAGTCCTCGTCGAGCTCGGCCCGCACGCGGGCCCGGTTCGCGAGCACGAAATCGACCTGTTCGGGGCCGGACAGCATGGCCCGGCGGATGGCGGCGGCCGTGATGCACTTCGGCCCCTTGCGCTCGACCCATTCGATCGGCGGGTCGAACGGCCGCGGCTGAACGGGGACGCGCAGGATCACCTCGTCCTGGACGACAAG
>DASURT010000292.1:0-2513 GCA_036375515.1 Sphingomicrobium sp. | reverse complement strand
GACGCTGGAGCGCGCCCTCAACGAGGTGCCGCAGCTCCGAATGATGCGCGACGAGGACGAGACGGTGGCCGAGCTGCTTGCCATCGGTCAGAAGCTCGAAGGCCTCTACCGCCACGCCTCCACCCACGCCGCCGGCATGGTGATCGGCGACCGGCCGCTCGACGAGCTGGTTCCGCTCTACCGCGACCCGCGCTCGGACATGCCGGTCACCCAGTTCGACATGAAATATGTCGAGGCGGCGGGCCTCGTGAAGTTCGACTTCCTCGGCCTCAAGACCCTGTCGGTGCTGAAGGAAGGCCAACGGCTGCTCGCCGAGCAGGGCATCGAGATCGATTTCGAAACGCTGCCGTGGGACGACCCCGCGGTTTACGAGCTGCTCCAGCGCGGCGACGCGGTCGGCATCTTCCAGCTCGAATCCGAAGGCATGCGGCGAACGCTCGCCGGGGTCCGGCCGACCAGCTTCGGGGACATCATCGCGCTCGTCGCCCTCTACCGCCCGGGGCCGATGGACAACATCCCGATGTTCGGCGACCGCAAGAACGGACGCGCCGAGCTCGCTTACCCGCATCCTCTGCTCGAGGAGCTGCTCCGGGAGACCTACGGAATCTTCGTCTATCAGGAGCAGGTGATGCAGGCGGCGCAGCTGCTCGCGGGGTATTCGCTCGGCGAAGCCGACCTGCTGCGCCGCGCCATGGGCAAGAAGATCAAGTCCGAGATGGACGCGCAGCGCGCCCGCTTCGTCGAGGGCTGCGGCCGCAACGCCATTCCCGCCGCCAAGGCGAGCGAGCTGTTCGACACGATCGACAAGTTCGCCGGCTACGGCTTCAACAAGAGCCACGCGGCCGGCTACGCGCTCATCGCGTACCAGACGGCGTGGCTGAAAGCGCATCACCGCGCCGAATTCTACGCCGCCTCGATGAGCTTCGACATGGCGCTGACCGACAAGCTCGGGGTGTTCGTCGAGGACATGCGCCGCGGCGGGGTCGAATGCCTGCCGCCCGACATCAACGCCAGCCACGCTTATTTCACGGTCGAGAACGGCCCACAGGGAAACAGCGTGCGCTATGCCCTGGGTGCGCTCAAGGGCGTCGGCGAGAAGGCGATGGAGGCGCTGGCCGAGGAACGCGAACGCGCCGGACCGTTCCAGTCGCTCGAGGACTTCGCGACGCGGATCGATCCGCGGCTGCTCAACCGGCGGCAGCTCGAGAGCCTTGCCGGCGCCGGTGCGTTCGACAGCATCAGCACCGCCGATCGGGCCGCGGTGTTTGCCGCCTCGGAAACGATCCTCGCCCATGCCGCGAGCGCGCACGAGCAACGCACCAGCGGGCAGGCCGGACTGTTCGGACTCAATTCGGCGGAGGTCGCGCCGATCCGCCTGCCGCGCGACGCCACATGGACCCTGGCCGGGCGGATGACCGCCGAGCGCGAGGCATTCGGCTTCTACTTCTCGGCCCACCCGGTCGACGCGGCGAGGCACCTGCTGGCGGCGCACAAGGTCCGAACCTTCGCCGACCTCGCCGAAATTCGCATCGCGGACGGCGAGCGCGCCGGCGCGACCATGGCCGCGCTGGCCGAAGGAGTCCGCTGGCGCGTCTCGGCCAGGGGCCGGCGGTACATGGTCGCCGCGCTATCCGACCGCTCGGGGCAATTCGAAGCGACCGTGTTCGACGAGGAGCCGGCGAATGCGCTCGAGGCCGCGGCCAAGGCAGGCGCGTGCGGGCTCCTTACGGTCGAGCTCGACCGGCGATCGGGCGACGACGCTCCGCGAGTGACGGTCAAGCGCTTCCAGCCGCTGGACGCGCTGGCGAAACAGACGCGTCTGCAGATGACGGTCCGAATCCCCGGCGCTCAGAGCGCGGTGCGGGTGGCTCGCGAAGTCGCCGGCTGCCGCGGCGGCAATGGCCTGCTGCGTTTCCTGGTTCCGATCTCGTTGGGCGGCGAGGCGGTCGTGGTCGTCGGTCGCGACTATGCCCTCGACGGCGAATTGGCGGCCCGAATCGAGCGAATCACCGGCGAGGGCAGCGTCGACCTGTCCGCCCAGGAACCGCCCAAGCTGGCGTTGGTCGGGTGATCACGACATCCAGAATCCGTCCCGGTTCACGAGACTCGTGATCTTGTCATTCTGTTCGGCGCTCATCTCGCCCTTGAACCGCGGGAAGACTTGCTCTTCCTCCATATGCGCGTGTTCGGACACAAGCGCGCGAAACTCGCGAACCTTCTCGAGCCAGTCCGGCGCATCCGGACCCATGTCATTGAGCTCGTAAAGGAATGTCTTGATATAGCCGTGCTCACCTTCGAGGTGGTCGGCGTCCGCCGCCTCGTCGGCCTCGCGAAGCGCCGGATAGACCACCATTTCTTCCTGGTGCGCGTGCTTGTCGAGCGCATGGGTGAGCTTCATCAGAAGCATCTTGCGCTTGAACGTCTGGGTCTTGTCCGTCGCGAGCATCTTGTCGAAGGTGGCGAGCGCGGCGTCATGCTCGGCCGCGAGGATCTCATCCCAGTCGCCGACTGCG
>DASURT010000291.1:0-3061 GCA_036375515.1 Sphingomicrobium sp. | reverse complement strand
AGCTTGCAGATGAACACGTCGATGATCTTCAATTCGGGCTCGTCCATGCCGCCGTAGAGATGGTTGAGGAACATCTCCTTGGTCAACGTCGTGCCCTTGCGGAGCGAAAGCAGCTCCAGCATCGCATATTCCTTGCCGGTCAGGTGCACCCGGGCGCCGTCGACCTCGACCGTCTTGGCATCGAGATTCACGGCGAGCTTGCCGGTGCGGATGACCGATTGCGAATGGCCCTTGGAGCGGCGGACGATGGCGTGGATGCGCGCGACCAGCTCGTCGCGATGGAACGGTTTGGTCACATAATCGTCGGCGCCGAAGCCCAAAGCGCGGACCTTCGAATCCATCTCGCCGATGCCCGACAGGATCAGGACCGGCGTTCCGACCTTCGCCGTCCGCAGCTTCTTCAGCACGTCGTAGCCGTGCATGTCCGGCAGGTTCAGGTCGAGGAGGATGATGTCGTAATCGTACAGCTTGCCGAGATCGAGGCCCTCTTCCCCGAGGTCGGTCGTATAGACGTTGAAGCCTTCGGTGCCGAGCATCAGCTCGATGCTCTTGGCGGTCGTCGGCTCGTCTTCGATCAGCAGCACGCGCATTGCTGTTTCCCCCGTTCCCGGCCGTCGGAGCGTAAGGTCCCCTTAACGGCCTTGAAGCCCTCATTAACCATTCGGGGTCTGAAGGGAAAAGGTTAATATTGGGTAACGCGCTGAATCCCAAGGATTCGTTGCAAGGGAGTCACAAATCCATCCACAGCGGCTAGAGAGGGCGCCATGCTCCTCTCCGACCGAATCCTCTACATCGACGCGGAAACGATCGTGATCGACAAGCCGGCCGGATTGCCGGTCGACCAGCCGCGCAGGGGCGGACAGTCGATCGTGTCCAGACTGGATGAGCTTCGTTGCGGGTTTCGCCGTGAGCCGACGCCGATGCACCGGCTCGACATGGACACGAGCGGCTGCCTTCTGCTTGCGCGCACACCCAAGGCGCGGGCGCGGCTGCAACAGGCATTCGAGGCGCGGGAGATCGACAAATACTATCTGGCCGTGGTGGGTGGCGAAATTGCCGAGGCGGAGGGGGTGATCGACATGCCGCTGGCCAAGACATCGAGCGCCGAAGCAGGGTGGAGGATCATCCCGGACGCCCAGGGCCATGCGGCAATCACGCGCTGGCGGCGGATCGCAGTCCGTGACGTCGCGACCCTGGTCGAGTTTTGGCCGGTGACCGGCCGCACGCACCAGATTCGCGCGCACGCCCGCGAGGCGTTCGGAAGCGGGATCGTGGGTGATCGCGTGTACGGCATTCCGGGCGGGCCGATGCTGCTGCACGCCTCGCGGCTCGTGGTCCCGAGGCCGGGCAAGGCGACGATCGACGTCGCCGCTCCGCTTCCCGAATATTTTGGGGAGTGGCCCGATGCCGCCTGAGGACATCGTCATTCCCGAGGAGGCGCTGAGCGAGAGCTTCCTTGCCGCGACCGGTCCGGGTGGACAGAACGTCAACAAGGTCGCGACCGCGGTGCAGCTTCGCGCCGATCTCACCAGGCTCGGCCTTCACCCGGACGTATATGATCGGCTGAGGCGGATCGCCGGGAGCCGGATGACCGGGGCCGGCGAGCTCATCATCACCGCTCGCCGGTTTCGCACGCAGGAGGCGAATCGCATCGACGCGCGGCGAAGGCTGGCGGAGATGATCGCGGCTGCCCATATCGTCCAGGCCAAGCGCAAGGCCACGCGGCCGAGCCGGGCGGCGAAGGCGGCGAGAGTGGACAGGAAGAAGCAACGCAGCGCGGTCAAGCGCGGGCGCGGAAAGGTGGAACTGGACTGATGTACGACTTCAAGATCCACGCCGCGGACAGCGCGACAATGTACCGCGACCTTGCCAGCGCGCTCGAAGGGCTGGTTTCGGGCGAGCCCGACGCCGTCGCCAACATGGCCAATGCCGCGGCCCTGATCTGGGAGACTTTGCCCGACCTCAACTGGGCGGGCTTCTATCGAAACGTCGCCGGCGAGCTGGTGCTCGGTCCGTTCCAGGGCAGGCCGGCGTGCATCCGAATTCCGTTCGGGCAGGGGGTGTGCGGCGTCGGGGCCGCCACCCGGCAGGTGCAGCGGGTCGACGATGTCAATGCGTTCCCGGGTCACATCGCCTGCGATTCGGCATCGAACAGCGAGCTCGTCGTGCCGATCGTGCGTGGGGACGAGCTGATCGCGGTGCTCGACCTCGACAGCCCGAGGCTGGCGCGGTTCACCGAAGAGGACGAGGCGGGCTGCGTTAGGCTGGCGGAGATTCTCTCGCGAGTTCTTTAATCGTCATGCTGAACTTGTTTCAGCATCCATTTCCGGGACCGCACTGCGGTTGACTTGATGGACCCTGAAACGAGTTCAGGGTGACGGCGCTTCCGCCGTCAGCTCAACTGCTCCAGCCGCTCGTCGCTGAGGCTCCCCGGGATGATCATCACCGGGCAGGGCAGCTTGCCCGCGTCATTGCCGCAGAAGTTGGATACGAGGAGCCCGGGATCGCCGCTCGGAGCGGCGCCGAGCACGAGCGCGGCCACTTCCTCGCGTTCGCCGATATATTCGCGGACCGTCTTCACCGGCTCGCCCTGCTGGACGATGATCTTCGCCTCGACGCCCGCTTCGTCGAGGAGCTCCCCGACCGAAGAGCTGACCACGCCTTCGATGCGAAGCCGTTGCTCCTCTTCGATCGCGGCCTGCACTCCGCCGAACTGCACGAAATCCTGCGGCTCGACGATTCCGAGCACCTCGACGCGGCCGTTGGTCTTGGCCGCGCGGCGGGCGGCGAAGCGCAGCGCGACCGCCGCCTCGGCGCTGTCGTCGATCACGACCAGGTAGGTTCGTTTCGGATCGTCCCCCATCTCGAACTCGAGTGCTGCGTTAAACCGGGCTTAAGTGCAAGCGGGCGACTAGGGTATTCGGCGCAGACTTGACCGCAACCGCCGCAAAGGCTTTGAGCCGCGCGAGCCTTTTCTGACGGACACGCGCCGATGCCGATCGAACTCAAGATGCCTGCCCTGTCTCCAACGATGGAGGAGGGGACTCTCGCCAAATGGCTG
>DASURT010000290.1:0-2211 GCA_036375515.1 Sphingomicrobium sp. | reverse complement strand
GGGCGCAAGTCCGACGATCGCCAGCCAGGCGTCGCGGTCGCCGAACGCCGGAACCGGCGCGTTCCACCAGCCGGGATGCTCGTCGCGCAGCTGCTCGCGAAACGCGACCAGCCGCGGGCACAAGGGGCAATCGCGCGGCGCCTCGGCTTCGGGCAAGGGCGACAGGTCGGCGGGTTGGATCACCCTTCATCCGTCCCCCACTCGTCATTCTCGCGCAAGCGGGAATCCCGCTGCTATTCAAGTGAAGCGGGACCCCCGCTTTCGCGGGGGTGACGGACTGAGTAACGGGAAGCTTGTGTCTCACCTCTACGCCATCGCGATTGGGTCGAACCGCCCGCACGGCCGTCACGGCCGCCCGGCGGGCGTGGTCGAGGCGGCGATCGCGCGACTGGACGCGGACTTCGGCCTGTTCGACGCCTCGCCGATCGTCCTCAACCCGGCGCACGGGACAGTCGGTCGCGACTTCGCCAACGCCGTGGCGCTGGTGGAAAGTGACATCGACCCGCCCGAAATGCTCAAGCACCTGAAGACGATCGAGCGCGAGTTCGGCCGCCGCCGGAGCCGCCGCTGGGGGCCGAGGGTGCTCGACCTCGACATCGCGCTGTGGAGTGGCGGGAAGGTCCGCTCGCGGGGCCTCAACGTCCCGCATTCGCGGCTGGCCGGCCGGAGTTTCGTCCTTCAGCCGCTCGCGGCGATCGCCCCCGGCTGGCGGGTTGAGAACAGCCTCACCGCACGCCATCTTGCCCACCGCCTTGCTCGCCGTGCGCCGCGGGGGTAACCGCGCCTCTTCAGGTGGGCCCATAGCTCAGTTGGTAGAGCAACTGACTTTTAATCAGTAGGTCGCTGGTTCGAATCCAGCTGGGCTCACCAGTGAAACAGTTAGGGCAGCCAGTGACCGGTCCAGTTTACAAGCGTTCCGTCGCCCTGATGGAGGCCGACATCGGCAACGAACTGGTCGCCCTTGACCCCGAGGGCGGCAATTGCTTCGGCTTCAACGAGGTTGCGACCTCGGTCTGGCGCAGCCTCTCCAGTCCCAAGACGTTCGACCAGCTCCGGGACGAGCTGATGCGCGAATATGATGTCAGCCCGCAGCAGTGCGCGGCCGAGCTGCGGGACCTGCTGGAGGATCTGAGGACGAGGGGGTTGATCGAGGCCGACGCCCGGGGGCCGATGAATCCGGGCGCTTGATTATCGCCCGATTCACCATCGGCGGTGAGGTGTTGGTATCCTCGATCGTTTAATGACTGCCTGAAACGCCAGCGAATTTGCCCCAATCGGGTTGGGGCTCGGGTGAAAATGCATCAGGCATCGCGCAAGACAATGTCGTTCGAAACGGGGGTCGAAAACCCCGGCGCGGCGCTGTGGGTCACGCTCGATCTCCTGCGCAGCCAAGTACGCGACCTGGTCGACGACCCGACCGCGCTGGCGGTCGGAAGAGAGGAACAGGTCGCGGAGGCGATTCGCGACCGCGCCCTGAGATTGAAACATCTGGACGGCGAGCTGTTCTCGGATCCCGCGTGGGACATGCTGCTCGACCTCTACAGGGCTGAGCTCGCACAGCAGCGGATCTCGATCACCAGCGCTTGTGTCGCATCCGGCGTTCCTACCAGTACCGCATTGCGATGGTTGAGGATTCTCGAAGAGCGCGGCCTGATCGAAAGGCGGCGGGACATGCTCGACGGACGCCGCACATTCGTGAGGCTCACCCCGGCAGCCGTTGCGGCGATGAGCGCATATTTCGACGCGCTGGCGGCGGCTTGAACCCCATATCCACCGCGATCATCCGCACGCTCTCAATCCACTGAGATCGGCAAAGAAACGGCCCGCCGGACATTTGCCCGACGGGCCAACATTCCTTGCGCAATCCGCGCGGCAGGATCAACGGCCGCCGCAGAACCAGCGGATAATGACAGCCCCATTCTTGTCGCACTGCGAGCCCCCGGGGGCGGCAAAGGAAGCGGTCGAGCTGGCCAGGCAAGCCATGGCGATGATGAACTTCTTCATTTTTCACTCCTCTTGATTCAACAAACGGAAATTAAACCAACAGGCTTCCGCAAACCTTGCATGAACGTCCAAATCCGTTGGAATTGCGGGACAAATCCGGTCGCTCAGGCCGGAATTGCGTCCATTTCGGACGTTCCGCGGCCGTTTACTTCGTTGATCAGCGAGCTCGGGATCGCGGAAGGAGCCGCTCGCCATTCCGACGCCTAT
>DASURT010000289.1:0-4182 GCA_036375515.1 Sphingomicrobium sp. | reverse complement strand
TACACCGGTCCCATCAAAGTACTACTTTGATGGGTGCCCTCCAGGAGCACGGTCCGCTTACGCCGCGTCGCGGTGGTGGCCGCTGGCGCCGAGCCAGGCCCTTGCCTGACGCTGCGCCTCGGCGATTTCGCGCGCGCTCATCTCCAGCGCGATCTCGGCGCGGCATTCCTGCCCTCGGGTCGAGCCGGAGAGCGCGGCCAGGTTGAACCATTTGTGCGCTTCGACGAGGTCGACCGGGATTCCCCCACGGCCGGTCGAATAGGTCACCCCAAGCTCGAACAGCGCATCGACATTGCCGCGCTCGGCGTCCGCGAGCCGGCTGCGGATCAGGAATTCCGCGCTTTTCTGACTAATGGCTCCCACTTCCACTCTCCCCAACGTCTTATGGGAAAGGGAATTCACCCGCTGATGGCAAACAAATGGTTAACGCGATCGCGACTTTTTTCAGGCCTCGAGATTGTCGATCAGCCGCGTCGTGCCGATCACCGCGGCGGCGATCAGCCGCATCTTGCCTTGAGGCTGGTCCACCGGCTCGAGAGTCGCGCCATCGACCAGGGCGAAATAATCGACCCGGGAGAAGCCTCCATCGAGCAGCGCCTGCTTCCCTTGCTCCAGGGCTGACGAAACCGGCTGGCCGGCGCGAATGACCCGCTTCGCTTCCTGGAGCGCATGGGGCAGCGCCAGGGCCTGCCGGCGCTCGCTTTCGCTCAAATAAGCGTTGCGCGAGGACAGCGCGAGGCCGTCGGGCTCGCGGACAGTGGGAACCCCGACGATTTCGACGCCGATGTTCAGGTCCGAGACCATGCGCCGGATCACGGCCAGCTGCTGGAAATCCTTCTCGCCGAACATAGCGACGTCCGGCCGGACCGACAGCAAGAGCTTGGCGACCACCGTCGCGACGCCCTCGAAGTGGCCGGGCCGGGCCTCGCCTTCCCAGCGCTCCGACACGCTCGAGACGCTGACCTTGGTGGCGAAGCTATCCGGATAGATATCCTCCAGGGCGGGTATCCACAGGAGATCGCAGCCCGCCTCCCCGAGCATCCGCGCGTCCTCCGCCTCCCGCCGCGGATAGCGGCCGAGGTCCTCGTTCGCGCCGAACTGCATCGGGTTGACGAAAATCGTGGCCGCGACCCGGTCGGCGCGCCGCCTCGCTTCCTCGACCAGCGCCAGGTGCCCGCCGTGAAGCGCGCCCATGGTCGGGACCAGCGCAAGCGTCGCCGGACGCAGCCCGGCGAGTGCGCGTGCCAATTCTTCACTGCCGCGAACCGTTTGCACCCGCCCGTCGCCTCTTATACACCGGTTAACGGGCGGCGCTTGCGCATGCGCCGGGGGAAAGATCAAGGGTCGCGGGGCCCTTTTGGGGGAGCCATGAACCAGCCGCATTTCATCGTCTTCGCCAACGAGAAGGGCGGCACCGGCAAGTCCACCACCGCGGTCCATACGGCCATCGCGCTCGCCGCTTCGGGGCACCGCGTCGGCGCGCTCGACCTCGACGGCCGCCAGCGGACGATGACCCGCTATCTCGAGAACCGCGACGCGACCATGCGCCGGCTGGAGAAGAGCGACCTGCCGCATGCGGCTTACGAGGTGCTCGAGGACCATCGCGAAGAAGGATTGACCGCAGCGATCGGGCGGCTGTCCGAACAGGCCGACGTGATCGTGGTCGACACGCCCGGCCGCGACGACGAGATCGCGCGGTCCGCGATCCTCCGCGCCGACACGCTCGTCACGCCGATGAACGACAGTTTCGTCGATCTGGACCTCATCGGCCAGGTCCACCCGGAGAATTACAAGATCACCCGGCCGAGCTTCTATGCCGAGCTGATCTGGAACAGCCGCACCGAGCGCGCCAAGCAGACCGGGAAAAGCGTCGACTGGGTCGTGCTGAGGAACCGCCTCCAGCATATCGAATCGCACAATCTGCGCCGCGTCGGGGCGGCGCTCGACGAGCTCGCGCGGCGCGTCGGCTTCCGGGTGATCCCCGGGCTCGGCGAGCGCGTGGTCTATCGCGAGCTTTTCCCCAAGGGCCTGACCCTGCTCGACCTGCAGCAATTGGGCGAGGTCGGAATCGCGCACATCACGGCGCGGCAGGAGCTGCGCGAGATGATCGCCGGGCTCGGCATTCCAGGCGCGGACGAAGTCGAGCAGAAGGTCGCATAGTCGTCATTGCGAGGAGCCGAAGGCGACGCTCGCAATGACGGCTGAATTGACCTATTCGGCCCTCGCGATGGCCCACAGCTTCAACCCCTCGATCCTTCGCGAATATGACATCCGCGGCATCGTCGGGGAGACGCTGACCGAGGCCGATGCCTACGCTCTCGGGCGGACCTATGCGACGCTCGCGCACGCCGAGGGCGCGCGGCGGATCGCGGTCGGCCGCGACGGGCGCACCCATTCGGGAATCCTCGAAACGGCGCTGATCCGGGGCCTCAGCGAAAGCGGAATCGAGACGGTCGTGATCGGCCGCGGTCCCTCGCCGATGCTCTATTTCGCGACCCATTATCTCGACGTCGAAGGCGGGATCCAGGTCACCGGGAGTCACAACCCGGCCGAATATAACGGGTTCAAGCTGCTGCTGAACGGCCGCTCCGTCTTCGGCGCGGAGATCCAGGAGCTCGGCCGCCGCTCGGCGTCGGGCCACTGGAGCAAGGGCCACGGCGCGGTCGAGGAGGTCGACATCCGCGAGGCCTATGTCGAGCGGCTGCTCGAAGGCTTCTCGGGCAAGGGCTATCGTGTCGGCTGGGACGCGGGGAACGGCGCCGCCGGGCCGATCCTCGACATGCTCGTCGAGCGCCTGCCGGGGCAACATTACGCGATCTTCACGAAGGTCGACGGCAGCTTCCCCAACCACCACCCCGACCCGACGGTCGAGGCGAACCTCGCCGATTTGAAGCGGCTCGTCGCCGACAAGGGCCTGGACTTCGGGATCGCCTTCGACGGCGACGGCGACCGCATCGGCGCGGTCGACGGCAAGGGCCGCGTGATCTGGGGCGACCAATTGCTGGCGATCCTCGCCGAGCCGGTGCTGAAGGAACAGCCCGGCGCGACGATCATCGCCGACGTGAAGGCGAGCCAGGTCCTGTTCGACCGCATCGCCGAATTGGGCGGCAAGCCCTTGATGTGGAAGACCGGCCATAGCCTGATCAAGTCGAAGATGAAGGAGACCGGCGCGCCGCTCGCCGGCGAGATGAGCGGCCACATCTTCTTCAAGCACCGCTGGTACGGCTTCGACGACGCGCTCTACGCCGCGGTGCGGCTGATCGAGGCGGTGAGCGCGAGCGGCAAGAGCCTGACCGAGATCATGGACGCGATGCCCAAGTCCGTCGCGACGCCCGAGCTTCGCTTCCCGGTCGACGAGGTTCGCAAGTTCGCGATCGTCGACGAGGTGCGCGACCGGCTGTCGGGCGACGGCGCGATGGTCGACGCGACCGACGGCGTGCGCGTCAGCACGTCCGACGGCTGGTGGCTCCTCCGCGCCTCGAACACGCAGGACGTGCTGGTCGCGCGGGCGGAGGCGAAGGACGAGGCCGGGGTCGAGCGGCTGGTCGCCCAGATCGACGACCAGCTGGCGAAGTCGGGCGTAAAACGCGTCGAAGCGGTGCATTAGGCGGTGGCTGAGCACTGCTGCGAGGTGATGCGGTATCACGTGGAATACACCTGCGACGTGCATCCGGACCGGTTTGACTGCCCAGATTGCCTCATCGACTATTCGGAGAAATCGCGGGCCTACGGACTGATAATCCTCAATGAAGCCGGGGGTGGTGTGATCACGATCAGCTACTGTCCTTGGTGCGGGGTGAAATTACCGCAGTCTTGATCGCCGTGACCGCCACCCCCGCTTGCTGTATGACCGAGCCATGCGGGAAGAGCTGCCTGCACGCCACGAGAGCCAAGAGCGCGAGCGGCTCCGGCTCATGTTCGAGCGGGCGCCGGGCTTCATGGCGCTGGTCGAAAGCCCCGACCTCCGCTTCGCTATCGCCAACGCGGCGTTCGAGGAGCTCGTCGGACGCCGCGACCTGGGCGGCAAGAAGCTGACCGAGGCGCTTCCCGAGCTCGACGATCAGGGCATCGACGACATCCTCGCGGGCGTGGCCCGCTCGGGCGAAGCCTTCGTGGCCCATTCCATGCCGCTCACCGTCGTTCGGGCGGACCTTACGCCCGAGGAGGTCGTGCTCGACCTCG
>DASURT010000288.1:0-13000 GCA_036375515.1 Sphingomicrobium sp. | reverse complement strand
CGTCAATCCACTGAATTTCACCTGGCGTCCCCTCCCCGACTCGAATGCCGCGAGGAAGCAGCCGAAGCGGGTTAAGGCAAGACGCGCGTCGATCAGCCGACGAACGGCGGGAAGCTATGCCGCGTCGCGGGCGGCGTAGATCGCCGGGCGATAGCGGGGCTTGGGAATGGCCAAACCAACTTCGCGCGCCGTCTCGATCCATCCCTCGATCGCCTCGGCCGCATTCGCCAATGCTTCGGCGCGCGTATTCCCGTGCGTCATGCAGCCGCGAAGGTCCGGCACGTCGGCGATCCAAAGATCGTCCTCGTCCGACCAGAACAGGTTGATATGGTAATGGGGCTCGTTCACGCATCCATATCTAGGCCGTACTCCTCAACGAATTCAAGCAGCAGGCGGACCTGGTAGCGGCGCGCGGCCTTGCCGTCGGGGTTGATGGTGAGGACGGCGGGCACGTTCGGATGCACGTAGGTCCGATGGCTGCCCCTGGTGCGCTTGTGCTCCCATCCGAACGCCTCAAGCAGCCGCTCGAAGTCGCGGAAGGTGATGATCGTGCCCGGATTGGCGAGCAACTGTTCGTAGAGCTTGGAGGGCTTGGTCATGACGATACCTTACTGCCGTGTACGCCCGGCCCATGGGTTTGCGGGCAGCCACCAAGATGCACCAACCTCGCGCTCGGTGCGCTTGAACATTTTCCGGTATCGATCATGGCTGCCCTCGTTCATTCGGCAGCAGATCATGAATCGCAGTTTTGGCTCGCATACAAGTGCCGTTTTTTCACGAAAGTGAAATTATTGGCGTTGACTCGCGGCCAATCACCTTCCGCGTAGGGTTACCAAATCAACCGCTCCGGCCGCCGAACCTCGTGCGGCTCTGCCTGCCGAAACGCCCTTTGCGCGTACCCGGCCTCCCTTCGCTCGATTTGCTTGGCGGACGAGGGGCGACCCGTTCGAAGGCGGGGATTCCGAGCTCGTCCTCCTCGAGCCGGCGGATTTCGTCGCGCAGCCGCGCGGCCTCCTCGAACTCGAGATCGGCCGCGGCCTTGCGCATCCGCTCCTCGAGATCGCCGATATACGCCTTGAGGTTGTGGCCGATGAGGTGCGGTCGCTCGTCGTCGCCGGTGTCGACGGTCAGCCCCTCGCGCGCCGTCACGTGCGCCATGATGTCGTGGATGTTGCGCTTGATGCTCTCGGGCGTGATCCCGTGCTCGGCATTATATTCGAGCTGCTTCTCGCGCCGCCGGTTGGTCTCGTTGAGCGCACGCTCGATCGACCCGGTGACCGTGTCCGCGTACAGGATCACGCGCCCATCGATGTTGCGCGCGGCGCGGCCGATGGTCTGGATCAGCGAAGTCTCGGAGCGCAGGAAGCCTTCCTTGTCCGCGTCGAGGATCGCGACCAGCCCGCATTCGGGGATGTCGAGACCTTCGCGCAACAGGTTGATCCCGACGAGCACGTCATAGACGCCGAGCCGCAGCTCGCGGATCAGCTCGATGCGCTCCAGCGTCTCGACGTCGGAGTGCATGTAGCGGACCTTCAAGCCCGCCTCGTGGAGATATTCGGTCAAATCCTCCGCCATCCGCTTGGTCAGCGTCGTGACGAGCGTTCGATAGCCCAGCCTCGCCGTCTCCCTGGCCTCGTGGACGAGGTCGTCGACCTGGTCCTCGACCGGCTTGATGGCGACCGGCGGGTCGATGAGCCCGGTCGGGCGGATCACCTGCTCGGAGAAGACGCCGCCGGTCTCGTTCATCTCCCACGGGCCGGGAGTCGCCGAGACAAAGGTCGTCTGCGGACGCATCGCGTCCCATTCGTTGAAGCGCAGCGGGCGGTTGTCGATGCAGCTCGGCAGGCGGAATCCGTATTCGGCCAGCGTGATCTTCCGCCGGTGGTCGCCGCGCGCCATCGCGCCGATCTGCGGCACCGTCTGGTGCGATTCGTCGATGAACAGCAAAGCGGTGTCGGGAAGATATTCGAACAGGGTCGGCGGCGGCTCGCCGGGCAGGCGACCGGTGAGGAAGCGCGAGTAATTTTCGATCCCCGCGCAACTGCCCGTCGCCGCGATCATCTCCAGGTCGAAATTGGTGCGCTGTTCCAGCCGCTGCGCCTCCAGCAGCCGTCCTTCGGCGTGCAATTCCTTGAGCCGTTCCGCGAGCTCGTGCCTGATCGCCTCCATCGCCTGCTTGAGCGTCGGGCCCGGCGTCACATAGTGCGAGTTCGCATAGACCTTGATGTAGTCCAAAGACGCGATCGTCTTGCCGGTCAGCGGATCGAATTCGTGGATGTCCTCGATCTCGTCGCCGAAGAACGAGATGCGCCAGGCCATGTCCTCATAGTGCGACGGGAAAATCTCGAGGCTGTCGCCGCGCACCCTGAAATTGCCGCGCGCGAAGGCCTGGTCGTTGCGGCGGTACTGCAGCGCGACGAGCTTGCGGATCACCTCGCGCTGGTCCTCGGACGCGCCCTTCTTCAGTGAGAATGTCATCGCCGAATAAGTCTCGACCGAGCCGATGCCGTAGAGGCACGAGACCGACGCGACGATGATCACGTCGTCGCGCTCGAGCAGCGACCGCGTCGCCGAATGGCGCATCCGGTCGATCGCCTCGTTCACGCTCGACTCCTTCTCGATATAGGTGTCGGTGCGGGGCACGTAGGCTTCGGGCTGGTAGTAGTCGTAGTAGGAGACGAAGTACTCGACCGCATTGCCGGGGAAGAAGCTCTTGAACTCGCCGTAGAGCTGGGCGGCGAGGATCTTGTTCGGCGCGATCACGAGAGCGGGCCGCTGAAGCGTCTCGATCACCTTCGCCATGGTGAAGGTTTTGCCCGAGCCGGTGACACCGAGGAGCACCTGGCTCTTCTCGTCATCCTTCGCGGCTCCGACCAGTTCGGCGATCGCCTGCGGCTGGTCGCCCGCCGGCTCATAGTCCGATACCAAAGTGAAAGGCTTGCCGCCCTCAGCCTTTTCCGGCCGGGCCGGCTTGTGCGGAACGAAGGTCGTCCCGGTTTCCGGCTCGGCGAGGCTGGTGCGGATTTGAATCGCCATGGCCGGCTATATGGTCGCGTGAATTTGTAGGAACAACCGGAGAACGCTGCCGACGGGCCGGAACCGCTGGCCCGCGCCGGGCGCACTGCTTATGGTGGTGATCGAACCCCACACAGGAGACCAGATGATGATCGGTTACGTGACCGTAGGAAGCAACGATCTGGAGAAGGCGCGCGGCTTCTACGACGCGCTGATGCCGACGATCGGCGCCGGCCGGATCATGGAGTTCGGCGAGAACTTCACGATGTACGGCACCGGCATGAACCGGCCCGGCCTCGCCATTTGCAGGCCCCATAACGGTGACGTTGCGAGCATCGGCAACGGGACCATGACGGCAATCGCCTGCGACAGCCGGGCGAAGGTTGACGCCGTCCACGCCAAAGCGATGGAACTGGGCGGCAAGGACGAAGGCGCGCCGGGGGTCCGCGGCGACGAAGGCCCGCAGGCCTTCTATGGCGCCTATTTCCGCGATCTCGACGGAAACAAGCTGGCGGCGTTCTGTATCGGCCCGGCAAGCTAAAGCCTGGTGCCGGTCACGGCTGGCGCCTTGAGGGTGCAACGTTGCGCCCATGGAACCATTGCCGGCCTCGCGCGGTTCGCAGCGCGAAGCTGCGGCGAATGGCGACCGGTTCCTCTTCTCATCTGACCGACGTAAGTCGGGCGCGAGGGCTTCGCGTCGCCGGTTTGGCGATCATCATCCTTGCCGCCGGCGCCGCCCTGCTTCCCGCGGAGAAGGGTGTTTCCTCCGACGTCCTCGGGGCGCTTCTGATCGCGGCCGGCCTGATCGAGATGATCGCCGGATCTCTGCGCCTGCAAGCGCGCCAACTGACGATCGCGGCCGGCGCTATCACGGCCATCGCCGGCCTGCTGTTCATCACCAATCCTGAAACGAAGTTCTTTCCTACAGTGACTCCGATCATCGGCTGGCTCCTCATCCGCAGCGCGATCTACGGATATGCGAGCACCCGGTCGCAGGGCTCGATCAAGACCTGGACGGCGCTGTCGGCCGCGATCGACCTCCTACTCGCCGCGCTACTGATCGCGGGCCTGTCGATCGCCGCGCTGGTGGTGAGCGTTTTCGGCCCGACGCCCCCGCTGATCGCGAGTTTCTCCTGGGTGCTCGCCGCCAGCTTCGTCGTGAACGGATTGCTCCTGCTCGAGGTCGCGAGCGGAAAGCGCGAAGTGACGCACTAGGCAGGCAGGCCGCTCCAAACGAAGGAACTCGCCGCCCGCGCCTCGACAAGGCCCATGCGCGTGCCTATCGGCAGCGGCGAGAAAAGGAGTTGTCCCAGTCCATGAACCGCGCCGATCCGTCCGCCCCGTCCGCCCTCGACCGTGTCCTCGTGCTCGAAATGGTGCGCGTGACCGAGGCGGCCGCCATCGCCGCATCCCAATGGATCGGCCGCGGCGACAATGACGCCGCCGACGATGCGGCGGTTCAGGCGATGCGAGCCGCGCTCAACGAGCTTCCGATGTGCGGCACCGTCGTCATCGGCGAGGGCGAGCGCGACGAAGCGCCGATGCTCTATATCGGCGAGCAGGTCGGCTGCGTCCCCGACGGACCGAAGATCGACATTGCGCTCGACCCGCTCGAAGGGACGTCGATCACGGCCAAGGCCGGCCCGAATGCGCTGGCGGTGCTCGCCATCGCGGAGCACGGCTGTCTGCTGAACGCGCCCGACGTCTATATGGAAAAGCTTGCGATCGGCCCCGGCTATCCGGAGGGCACGATCGACCTCGACAAGTCCCCGGCCGAGAACATCCGTGCGGTCGCGAAAGCGAAGGGCGTCGAGCCCAACGAGATCATCGCCTGCGTGCTCGACCGCCCGCGCCATGACGAGATCATCCGCCAGCTTCGCGAGCTCGGTTGCGGGATCACGCTCATTCCCGACGGCGATGTCGCCGGAGTAATCACGACCACCGATCCGGACACCAGCGTCGATGTCTATATCGGGACCGGCGGGGCGCCCGAGGGCGTGCTCGCCGCGGCGGCGCTGCGCTGCGTCGGCGGACAGATGCAGGGCCGGCTGGTCTTCCGCAACGATGACGAGGTTGGGCGCGCGCACCGCTGGGGGATCGAGGACCTCAACCGCATCTATCACCTCGAGGACATGGCGAAGGGCGACTGCATCTTCGCGGCGACCGGAGTGACCGACGGAGCGCTGCTCAAAGGCGTGCATCGGCGCAAGGCCTGCGTGACCACGGAGAGCCTGGTGATGCGCGCGAGCTCCGGGACGATCCGCCGAGTCTCGACCGAATATTACAAGTTCGGAAGCCAGCGCAGCTTGTGATGTTCTCCCGCGAAGGCCGGGATCCAGCCGACAAGGAACATCTGGACCCCGGCCTGCGCCGGGGTACAGTCCCATCATGAGCAGCTTCGCGCTCAACATCGAACGATCGGTGACCGGGCAGCCGTGGCGCTGGCGGCGCGTGACGGAGCCGGACCAAGGCATGGATGCGCTGGTCGACGAGCTTCTGCTGGCCCGCGGAGTGGCGCGCGAGGACCTCGCCCGGCACCGCGATCCCAAAATCCGCGATTTCCTGCCCGACCCGTCCTCCTTCCAGGATATGGACAAGGGCGCGAGGCGGCTGGCGGACGCCGTCCAGAGCGGAGAGACCATCGCGATCTTCGGCGATTACGACGTCGACGGAGCCACCAGCGCAGCCTTACTCGTGCTGCTCCTGCGCCGTCTCGGCGCGGAGCCGATGGTCTATATCCCCGACCGGCTGATGGAAGGCTACGGGCCTTCGGGAGCCGCACTCGTCGGATTGAGAGATCGCGGCGCGAGCCTGGCAGTCACGGTCGATTGCGGGGCGCAGGCGTTCGGCGCGCTCGAGGAAGCACGCGGCGCGGGCCTCGACGTGATCGTGGTCGACCACCACCAGTGCGCGACGACGCTTCCGGCGGCCTTCGCGATGATCAATCCCAACCGGCTCGACGAGAGCGCGGACGGCGCGGCGCACGGCCATCTCGCCGCGGTCGGAATGGCCTTCCTGCTCGGCGTCGCCTTGCTCCGCGAGCTGCGCGACCGGGGGTTCTTCGCGGACCGCGAGGAGCCGAAGATTCTCGACCTGCTGGACCTGGTCGCCCTGGGGACCGTGGCGGACGTCGCCCGGCTGAAGACGCTCAACCGGGCGTTCGTGACGCAGGGCCTGAAGATCATGGCCGGCCGGCAGAACATCGGCCTCGCCGCCCTCGCCGAAGCTGCCAGGCTGGTGAAGCCGCCTTCGTGCCGCGACCTCGGCTTTGCTCTGGGCCCGCGGATCAATGCGGGCGGCCGCGTGGGCAAGTCGGACCTCGGGGTGCGCCTCCTGACCTCGACCGACCCCGAGGAGGCGCGGACGATCGCCGCCGAGCTCGACAGATTGAACGAGGAGCGGCGCGCGATCGAGATGCTGGTCTGCGAGCAAGCCGAGGCCCAGGCGCAGGGACAACCGGATTCGCCGGTGATCATCGTGATGGCCGGCGGCTGGCACCAGGGCGTGATCGGGATCGTCGCCGGCCGTTTGAAGGAACGGTTCGGCCGGCCGGCCATCGTCATCGCGCAAACCGAGGACGGAACCGGCAAGGGCTCGGGGCGGTCGATCGGCGGCGTCGATCTTGGGGCGGCGGTGCTCGCGGCCAAGGACAGCGGCCTGCTGCTCGCCGGCGGCGGTCATGCGATGGCCGCGGGATTGACGCTTGTCCCCGGAGGGCTCGAGCCGTTCCGCGGCTTCATCAACGAGCGGCTCTCGGCCGACGTCGAGAAATCGCGCGGCGACCGGGCGTTGCTGCTCGACGCCCTGCTCGCGCCGGGCGGAGTCGCCGGCGCATTGTGCGACGCGCTCGACGCGGCGGGTCCCTACGGCGCCGGCTGGCCTAGCCCGAAGGTCGCAGCGGGCCCTGCCCGGCTGCTCCGCACCGGAATCGTCGGCGACGGCCACGTCCGCGGGATCGCGGCGGGCGACGACGGCAAGAGCTTCAAGTGGATTGCATTCCGGAGCGCGAGCACCGATCTCGGCCAGGCCCTGCTCGCATCATCCGGCGATGCGCGCTGGTGGCTCGCCGGGTCGATCCGGCGAGACGAGTGGAACGGAGGCAATGCGGCCGAGATGCACCTTGAGGACGCGGCCCTTGCTTGACCGGAAAAAGACCCTCGCCTAACGGCGAGCGGCTTCGCGCGAGGCCCCATCGTCTAGCGGTCTAGGACGTCGCCCTTTCACGGCGAAAACACGGGTTCGAGTCCCGTTGGGGTCACCACTTGGACGGCGGCGGACGGTCCGCTATGGCTCAGCCGAATCGACTGAGTGTCGAGGGGGCCTTGTGAACGCATCAGGGTGCCACGGCCGTTCGGCGCCATGCCGAGCCCTCAAGGTCGGCCTTGCCGCTGGCCTGACCCTGCTGACCGCGGGCTGCGATCGCGGGATTCTCGATCCGGTCGGCCCGGTCGGAAGCGCCGAAAAGACGATCCTCATCAATTCGACCGCGATCATGCTGGCGATCATCATCCCGACGATGATCGCCACGATTGCCGTCGCCTGGTGGTTCCGCGCCGGCAATCGCAAGGCGAAATACCGTCCCGACTGGGAATTTTCGGGCGCGGTCGAACTGGTCGTGTGGTCGATCCCCGCGCTCACCGTGATGCTGCTTGGCGGGATTGCGTGGATCGGCAGCCACGATCTCGATCCGGCCAAGCCGCTCCCGTCCGCGCGCGATCCGCTGAAGGTCGAAGTCGTTTCGCTCGATTGGAAATGGCTCTTCATCTACCCCGACCAGGGGATCGCGACGGTCAACCAGCTGGTCGTGCCGGCCGGCACGCCGGTCAGCTACCGTCTCACTTCGGCGACGGTCTGGAACGTCTTCTTCGTCCCGCAATTCGGGTCGATGATCTACACCATGCCGAGGATGACCACCCGGCTGAACCTCCAGGCGGACCGACCGGGCATCTATGACGGCCTCTCGGCGCATTACAGCGGCGAGGGCTTCTCGGGCATGCGGTTCAAGGTCCATGCGGTCCCGCCGGGGCAGTTCGCCGCCTGGGCCCAGGGCGCGCGGGGAGCCGGACCGGCGCTCGACGGCCGCGCCTACATCCAGCTCGCCAGGCCGAGCAGCTATGTGAAGCCCGCGACCTACGGCGGCGTCGCGCCGGGCCTGTTCGACGCGATCGTCGCGGGCCGCGCCCAGCCGCCGAGCGCGCCGCAGACGTCGACCGCGTTGCCCGTCTCGCCGAAGCCGCCGCTGGAGGGCAACAATGTTCGGTAAGCTCACCTGGCAGGCGATCCCATTCGACCAGCCGATTCCGCTCATCACCTCGTTCATCGTGCTCCTGATCATCGCCGCCCTAGCGATCTGGGTCTGGCGCAAGGGCTGGGCGCCGTATCTGTGGAAGGAATGGATCACCTCCACCGACCACAAGCGCATCGGCGTCATGTACATCGTACTTGCGCTGGTGATGCTGGTGCGCGGCTTTTCCGATGCACTGATGATGCGCGCGCAGCAGTCGCTCGCGATCGGCGCGTCGCAGGGCTATCTGCCGCCCGAGCATTACGACCAGATCTTCTCCGCGCACGGCACGATCATGATCTTCTTCATGGCGATGCCGTTCGTCATCGGCCTCATGAACTTCGTCGTGCCGCTGCAGCTCGGGGTGCGCGACGTCGCCTTCCCGACGATGAACAATGTCAGCTTCTGGCTGACCTGCTCTGGCGCTTTGCTGGTCAACTTGAGCCTGTTCATCGGCGAATTCGCGCGAACCGGCTGGCTCGCCTTCCCGCCCTTGAGCGAGAGGGCGTTCTCCCCCGGGGTAGGCGTCGATTACTATCTCGTCGCGCTGCAGATATCCGGCGTCGGGACCGTGTTGACCGGAGTCAATTTCGTCACCACCATCCTCAAGGTCCGCGCTCCTGGCATGAGCTATATGCGCATGCCCGTCTTCTGCTGGACGTCGCTGGCGACGAACCTGTTGATCCTGGCGGCGTTCCCGGTCCTGACCGCCACCTACGCCATGCTGTTGCTCGACCGCTACCTCGGTTTCCATTTCTTCACCAACGACGGCGGCGGCAACTCGATGCTCTACATGAACCTCATCTGGGTCTGGGGGCATCCGGAAGTCTATATCCTCGCCCTGCCTGCGTTCGGCATCTACTCGGAGGTCGTTTCAACCTTCTCGGGCAAGCCGCTCTTCGGCTACCGCTCGATGGTCTATGCGACGCTCGCCATCTGCATCATCTCGTTCTGCGTGTGGCTGCACCATTTCTTCACCATGGGCGCCGGCGCCGACGTGAACGCCATCTTCGGGATCGCGAGCATGATCATCGCCGTTCCCACCGGCGTCAAAATCTTCAACTGGCTGTTCACGATGTACGGCGGCCGCGTGCGCTTCACCGTGCCGATGCATTATGCGGTCGGGTTCATGATCACCTTCGTGCTCGGCGGTCTCACCGGCGTTCTGCTGGCCATGCCGCCGGTGGACTTCGTGGTTCACAACAGCATGTTCCTGGTCGCGCACTTCCACAACGTGATCATCGGCGCGGTCGTGTTCGGCGTGATGGCCGGTTACACCTACTGGTTCCCCAAAGCGTTCGGGTTCACGCTCGACGAGCGGCTCGGCAAGATCATCTTCTGGTGCTGGTTCGTCGGCTTCTATCTCGCCTGGTTCCCGGGCTACGCGCTCGGCTTCATGGGCATGACGCGGCGGCTCCAGCAGATCGCCGATCCCAGCTGGGCGCCCTATCTGCACGTCGAGATGGTCGGCGCGCTGGTCATCCTCACCGGAATCGTGCTGACCGTCGTGCAGCTCCTCTACTCGATCAAGACCCGCGACAAGCGCCGCGATGTCACCGGCGATCCGTGGGACGGGCGGACCTTGGAATGGCTGACACTGTCGCCGCCGCCGCATTTCAACTTCGCCGTGCTTCCCGACGTCCATGGGGAGGAGGCTTACTGGACCCGCAAGCTGACCGCGATCCGCGAGGAAAAGCTGATCGAAGAGCCGAAATATGAAGATATCGAAATGCCGCTCAACACGCCGACGGGCGTCATTTGCGCCTTCTTCGCCTCGGTCACCGGCTTTGCCGTCATCTGGCACATCTGGTGGCTGGCGGTCCTCGGCCTGATCGGCGCCTTCGCGGTCCTCGTCTGGTACGCGTGGCGGGACGAGCACGAGCACATCATCCCGGCCGAGGAGGTCGCGCGCCTCGAGCGCGAGCGCCGCCGCATCCGCGCGGATCTCCTCAAGACACTGACGGTGCCGGCATGAGCGCGACCGAAGCCGCCGCCATCGGCCTGACCCACCGCAGCTCCGAGGACACCGGCCTCGGCCATCGCGGCCCGGAGTCCAAGAGCGTCGTCGTCCCGTACGGCTTCTGGCTGTTCGTCCTTTCCGACATCGTGCTCTTTTCGGCGCTGTTCGCGACCTATGCGTCGCTGGTCCACGCGACCGACGGCGGCCCGACGACCAACCAGCTCTTCGACCGCAATCTGGTCGCGATCGAGACCATTGCCCTGTTGCTGTCGAGCTTCGTCTGCGGACTCGCGATGATCGCCGCCAAGCGTGCGAACATGCTCTGGACCCAGGGGTGGCTATTCGTGACGGGCCTGCTCGGGCTCGTCTTCCTCTCCATCGAGCTCTACGAGTTCGCGAAGATGATCGCCGAAGGCGCAGGGCCGCAGCGCAGCGCCTTCCTCTCGTCCTTCTTCACGCTCGTCGGCTGCCACGGCGCGCACGTGACTGCCGGCCTGCTGTGGATCGGCACCATGATGGCTCAAATCTGGGCGAAGGGTTTTCAGCCCCACATCATGCGCCGCCTGCTCTGCCTCAGCGTATTCTGGCACGCCCTCGACATCATCTGGGTGGCCATCTTCACCATCGTCTATCTGATCGGGACCTTGCCATGACCGAACACGAACCCGAACAGCTGAATGTCGCGCCGGGACTTCCGCACGACAGCCTGCTCAGCGAGACGATCAGCTATATTGTTGGCCTCGGCCTCGCGCTGCTGCTCACCGGCGTGTCGTTCTGGGTGGCTTCGACCTCCGTCCTTTGGGGACCCGGAGTCGCCGTGGGCCTCGTCGTCCTCGCCATCGCCCAGATGGGCGTCCACCTGGTCTTCTTCCTCCACATCACCAGCGGCCCGGACAATACGAACAACGTGCTCGCGCTCGCCTTCGGCGTCCTCATCGTCTTCCTGGTGATGATCGGCACCATCTGGATCATGACTCACATGAACGCGAACATGGGAGTGAGCCCGGAGCTGATGAATCTCCAGATGCAGCGCGGCTAAAGTCGCAGCAAGGCAAAACCGATGGTCGCGGCGAGAACGATCGAGCTTGCCGACAGCGCAACCGCCGCCGAACGTCCCTTGCCGCGCGCATAAGCGATCACGACGCCGATCTTCACGATCATGTTGACGACGATGGTCCCGGCGAGCGCAAGCGCCGCAAGCTCCGCGCCGATCGCCTGCGGCTGGAGGCCACCGGCGGTGACGATCGCCACATCGACGTTCATGCTGCCCGAGATGAGCAGCAGGATCGCGAGGCCTTGCTGGCCGAACCGACCTTCGGCCCATGCGCCTGCCACAGCCGTCGCGGCGACGAAGACGACAAAGGCGAGCGCGGGAAGCAGCTCGATCGGATTGCCGGGCGGAGTCGGAGCATCGGTCTTCGGCGACTTGCGGTACAGCCACCAGCCCGCAACGCCGCCGACGATGATTGCCGGCAACAGGATCAGCCCGAAAGGCAGAGCGATACGCGTCGCCAGGATCGCCACGAGGAACAGTACGCGCACATACATGACGGCGCTGGCGAGCGCGATTCCGGCGGCCTCGGCACCCGCCACCTTGCTGCTCCCGAGCCGCTGCGCGAGGGCCTGCGTGACGGCTGTCGAGCTGTAGAGCCCGCCGATCACCGCCGTGGCGATTGTCCCGTGCCGCTCGCCGAAGATGCGGTTCGCCGCATAGCCGAGGAACGAGAAGCCGGTGACGATGACCACCACCAGCCAGAGTTGCTGCGGGTTCCATGCGCCGAGCGGACCGTAGCGCCCGCTGGGAAGGAAGGGCAGGACCGCCCCGGCGATGATCGCGTAGCGGGCGAGCGCCTTGACGTCGTCCGCGTCGAGCCGTCCGACCAGTCCGTGAAGCTCCGTTCGAAGCGCGAGCAGCAATGTGACGATGGTCGCTCCGGCGATCGCCAGTCCGGGATTGCCGAAGCCGGCGATGAAGCCCAGTCCCAGCGTGGCCAGCCCCGCGACCGGAGTCGTCGCGTCCGGGCGGGTTTCGAGATCGAGGCGATGCGCATAGCCGACCGCCAGCACGGCCGCGGCCCCGGCGACCAGCGCCGCCGCCGCCGCCGCCTGCCCCTCGCTGCCGATCAGCCCGGCGACCCCGGCAACCAGTCCGAGCAGGGTGAAGGTCCTCACCCCGGCGACCCGGGTGCCTTCGCGCTCGCTCCGCAGCCGGAAGCCGCGCTCAATGCCGATCAGCAGTCCCGAGGCGGCGGCGGTGCCGACCGCCAGCGCCTGAAAATACCAGTCGCCGTTCAGCGCAGCCGCTCCGCATGCCAGGCGAGGTGGTCGGCCATGAAGGTCGAGATGAAATAATAGCTGTGGTCGTAGCCGGGCTGGCGGCGCAGGGTCAGCGCGATCCCGGCGTGGGCGCAGGCGCGCTCGAGCAGCTCGGGGCGAAGCTCCGTTTCGAGGAAGGAGTCCGCCTCACCGACATCGACCAGCAGCTCGGGGAGCCGCGCGCCGTCCTCGATCAGCGCGACGGCATCGTGCTTGCGCCAGGCCGTGCGATCCTCGCCGAGATAGCCGGCGAGCGCCTTCTGCCCCCACGGCACCTGCGACGGCGCGACGATCGGCGCGAAGGCCGAAACCGAGCGGAACAGGTCCGGATTGCGCAGCGCGACGGTCAGTGCTCCGTGCCCGCCCATCGAATGGCCGGTAATTCCCTGCCGGTAGCCGTCGACCGGGAACTCTCCGACGACGAG
>DASURT010000287.1:0-5161 GCA_036375515.1 Sphingomicrobium sp. | reverse complement strand
CCAAGCCCGCGGCGTCGCGCGGCAGCGCGAAGAAGGCGCCCGCCAAGCGCTCGACCGCGGCAAAGCCGGCGCGCAGGACGACGCGTTCGCGCAAGACGCGCAGCCGCGGCGGAGCAACGCCGAGCGGAGGCGGCGCGAGCTAAGTTCTAGGCGGCGCGCTCCTCGAACTGCAGGCGCGCAAGCCGCGCGTACAGCCCTCCGCGCGCGGTCAGCGCCCGGTGCGTGCCCTCTTCGACGATTCGCCCGTCGTCCATGACGACGATCCGGTCGGCGGCGCGGACGGTCGCGAGGCGGTGCGCGATGACCACCGTCGTCCGGTGCTCCATCAGCCGGTCCAGCGCGTCCTGCACCAGCCGCTCGCTTTCCGCGTCGAGCGCGGAGGTCGCTTCGTCGAGCAACAGGAGGGGCGCATCGCGCAGCAACGCCCGGGCGATCGCGATGCGCTGGCGCTGTCCGCCCGACAGGCGCGCTCCGCCTTCGCCCATGTACGTGTCGAGCCCGTCCGGCAACGCGCGAAGGAAATCCTCGGCGTTGGCATCGCGTGCCGCCCGCCACAGTTCGTCCTCGTTCGCGTCCCAATTGCCGTAGCGCAGATTGTCGCGTGCGGATGCGGCGAAGATCATTGTCTCCTGCGGAACCATCGCGATGCGCTGGCGGACGTCGGCGGGGTCGGCGTCGCGAAGGTCGACTCCATCGAACAGGACGCGTCCGGCTTGCGGATCGTAGAAGCGCTCGGCCAGCTGGAAGATCGTCGTCTTGCCCGCGCCCGACGGGCCGACCACCGCGAGCCGCTCGCGGGGTTTGACGGCGAGGCTGAAGTCGTTGAGCGCGGAGGTTTCGCGCCGCGTCGGATAGTGGAAGGTGACGTTCTCGAACACGAGCTCGCCGCGCGGAGGGTCCGGCAGCGCGGCGGGCTTCGCCGGCGCGTGGATCTCGGGCCGGGCGTCGAGCAGTTCGCCGAGGCGTTCCGACGCACCCGCGGCGCGCAACAGGTCGCCATAAACCTCGGACAAATTGCCGAACGCGCCCGCGAGGAGCCCGCCGTAGAGCACGAACGCGGCGATCGTCCCGCCCGTGATCCGCCCCGCGGCAACGTCGATCGCGCCCTGCCAGATGACCATCGTGATCGCGCCGAAGATCAGGAAGATGACGATCGCGGTCATCAGCGCGCGGACGAGGATCCGGCGCTTGGCCGTGCCGAACACGCGCTCGACGGCCTCGCCGAAGCGCGACGCTTCGCGACCCTGCTGATTGAACGCCTGGACGATCTTCATCGCACCCAGCACTTCGCTCGTGACCGTGCCGACATCGGCGATGCGGTCCTGGCTGCGCGTCGAGATCGCGCGCACGCGCCGGCCGAGGATGGTGATCGGAACGACCACCAGCAGCGCCCCCAGCATGATCAGGAGCGCGAGCTTGGGAGCGAGCGCCAGCAGGATCGCCACGCAGGCGATGCCGAGGATCGTGTTGCGCAGCGCGACCGAGACGGTGGTCCCGACGGTCTGCTCGATGATGGTGGTGTCGACCGTGATCCGCGACGTGATCTCGGCGGGCCGATTTTCCTCGAAGAAGCCGGGCGACAGCCGCAACAGGTTGCGGTGCACCGCGAGGCGGATGTCGGCGACCGTTCGCTCGCCCATCCAGGAGACGAAATAGAAGCGCACGGCGGTGGCGAGCGCCATCACGCCGACCAGCAGCAACAGATATTCGAACCAGCGCGCGATGTCGCGAGGATTCCCGCCCGACGCGAAACCCTTGTCGATGATCAGCTTGAAGGCATAAGGCACGGCCGATGTCGCGGCCGCCGCCACCAGCAAGGCGAACGCCGCGGCCGCGATGGGGCCGGGGTAGCGGGACGCGAAGCCCCAGATCATCCGCAGGTTCTTGAGCGACCGGCCCTTCGGTCGGTTGGCGGTGGGGATGGCCATGAGGCAAGGCAGTTAGCAGCGCGGCTCGCCCGCCACAAATGATTGCGGCGCCGATCACGGCGCGGATGCGCGACTTTTCCACATCAATTGACGCACTGCGGTCTCGCAATTGCAGCATTCGCTTGCACCGGACCCGATTGATGGCCACATCTATCGTCTCCGCCGAGGCAATCCCATGAGGTCCGATGCTTTACGACGCCTATGAAGTGCAGCGCTCGTTTCTCGCAGGTGCGAGCAAGCTTGCAGGACTAGGCGCCGGCTGGCTGAACAACCCCGCAAACCCGCTCGGCTATAGCGCGATGAGTCCGATGGTCGCGGCGAGCCTGGAAGTGTTCGCGCATGCCGCGGCGCCGCGCGGCAAGCCCGAATTCGGGATCGCGTCGGTCCGCGTCGGCCGCAAGGATGTGCCGGTCGGCGAGGAGATCGTCCTTCGCAAGCCGTTCGGGCAGCTCAAGCGATTCTTCAAGGATGGGGTCGAGGTCGGTCCGCCGCTGTTGATCGTGGCGCCGATGTCGGGCCACTATGCGACCCTCCTGCGCGGCACGGTCGAGCGGCTGCTCCCGGGCCACGACGTTTACATCACCGACTGGCACGACGCGAAGCTGGTTCCCGTGAAGGAGGGCACGTTCGATCTCGACGACTATGTCGATTATCTGATCGAATTCCTGGAGCTCATCGGCGAGCGCAGCGGCCGGCGTCCGCACCTGCTCGCCGTGTGCCAGCCCGCCGTTCCCGCATTCGAGGCCACGGCGCTCATGGCGGCCTCCAAGAATCGCTGGCGCCCGAAGACCCTGATGATGATGGGCGGGCCGATCGACACGCGCGAGGCTCCGACCGCGATCAACACGCTCGCCACTCAGCGCCCGTTCGGCTGGTTCGAGAACAACGTCATCGCGACCGTGCCGATGATCTACCCCGGCTCGGGCCGGAAGGTTTATCCGGGCTTCCTGCAGCTCGCCGGTTTCATGACGATGAACCTCGGTTCGCACCTCATCAGCCACTGGGAGATGTTCAAGCATCTCGTCGTCGGCGACGAGGAAGGCGCGGACGCCACGCGCAAGTTCTACGACGAATATCGCTCGGTCTGCGACATGACCGCCGAATTCTATCTCCAGACGGTCGACGTCGTGTTCCAGCGCCATCTGCTTCCGAAGGGCAAGCTCAAGCATCGCGGAAAGCGCGTCGATCCCGCGGCGATCCACGACACGGCGCTGCTCGCAATCGAGGGCGAGCGCGACGACATCTCGGGGATCGGCCAGACGCGCGCCGCGCTCGACATTTCGACGAAATTGCCGGCCGCGAAGAAGCAGTATTTCTTCGCGAAGGACGTCGGCCACTACGGCATCTTCAACGGGCGCAAGTGGCGAGAGAGAATCGCTCCGGTCGTCGAGAAGTTCGTCTCCGCCAACGATTAGCTAAAGTCGGTCCCATCGTAGCCAGCGGCGGTCGCCCGTCCACGCCTTATCCAACGCTAGCCGAGCCGCAGCCGCCTGAAGCGACCGCCCGAGCGCGCGCTCGGATTGCGCGAGACCGTAGAGCGCCCAGCCATCGTTCGGAGACTGGGCAAGCGCCGCCGTGAACGCCTCCCGCGCCTCCTCGTGACGGCCCGCGCGATAGAGCGCCGCGCCGAGCGACTGATGCACCGGATAGTACCAGTAGGGCGGCTCCATGTACGGCACCTTGGCTTCGATCGCGATCGCCTCGCGGTATAGCCGCGCCGCGTCGGCATATCGGCCGCTTGCATAGGCGAAGCGGCCGCGCGCGACGGTTTCCGCAAGGGTGACGAGCTCGGTAGCCGGAACGCCCTGGTCGATCATCGGCTTGAGGCCTGGGCCTTCCCGAATGCCGCGCATCGCAGCGAGTTCGAGTTCGAATCCAGCGCGGTTGCGCTGGTTCGCATAGGCAATGGCGCGTGCATAATGACGCATCGCTGTCGGGTAGGGCAGCCGCGCGTCGGGCGCCTTCATCGCCAGGATCTGCCGAGGCACGCCGAACTGAGCCGCCGTGAAATAGGGCGCGGCGTTGACCGCCTGGACCCAGGCGATCTGTGAGCTGATCGTCGGATCGAGGATCCCGGAGAGCTTGCGCGCCTCTCGCATCGCGGTCGCCATGTCGCCGGCCATCTGCGCCGACGTGACGATGAAGTGCACGTTGTGCGGATAATAGCCGTAGCGCACCATACCCTTGTCGCCGGTCGCCTTGATCCAGGCTTCGTCGGCTCGGGCGGCGTCGATGTTGACGCGCATCGAGTCCTTCCAGCGGCCGAGCCGGTAATAGATGTGCGCCGGCATGTGGACGAGATGCCCCGCGGTCGGCGAAAGCGGGGTGGCCAACCTGTCCGCCGCGGCTTCGGCGCGTTTGGGGTCGGGGCCATTCTCCATCAGGTGGATGTAGAGATGCGCTGCCTGCGGATGGTCCGGGTTGCGCGCGTAGACTGTTTCGACCAGCTTTACCGCATCGCCGATTCGTGGATTCGGTTGCTTGTCGGCGGTCCAATAATCCCAGGGTCGCGTGTCCATCGCGGCCTCGGCGGCAAGCAGCGAGATATCGTCATTCTGCGGATAGGCCTTGGCGACGTCGAGCATCGCATCGGCATAAGCGGCATCGAGCGCGACCCGGTCGGCCTTCGGATCGGATGAGTAGCGTTTCAGCATGGCCTCGGCGAGCGCGCCCTCGGCCGGCGACGCCTTCCGCGCGAGCCAGAATACGTAATTTGCCAGCCCGACAGCGCGGGCGTTGTCCGCCGGGTCCATCGGTGCGTTGATGTTCGGACCCCGTGCGAAGGCTTCTCCCCAGAAGCACATCGCGCAGGTCGGATCCAGCCGTTGGGCCTCACGGAAGGACGCGATCGCGCCGGCATGATTGAAGCCGTAAGCGAAGGAGAGGCCCTGGTCGAAATAGCGCTGGGCGAGCGGGTTCGATGTCGCGATCGGGAAATGGACCTTGCCCAGCCCGTCGTATAGCGGCGGTGTGGCTACCTGGTCCTGCACCACCGCGGCAGTCGCCGCGAGCATCGTCCGCATCGCCGCTGCGCCGCTCTTTCCGCCGCACAGGGTGCGCATGCCGGCCGTCGGGTCGAGCAGCGCCAACAATTCGGGCGAAAAATCGGGCTCGGCTGGAGCGGGACTGACGCTCATCAGCGTCCCGGCCGCGAGGACGAAAGTTAACGGGCGTACGATCCTGTTCATCGCCACCACCTTTGTTCGGAGTCTTTCGAGGGAGCGAGTTTACCA
>DASURT010000286.1:0-16931 GCA_036375515.1 Sphingomicrobium sp. | reverse complement strand
CCAGGAACTCGACCACGCCACGCGGCATTTCGACACCTGGCAACACTGCAAGCTTCGCATCGATAATGTTGAGTCGAAGTTCATAGTCAGCCGGATTGATGTCGGCGACCAGACCCCAGCTCAGGCGCGACAGGATGCGCGGAGCGATTCCGTCGAGGTCCTGCGGAGCGCGGTCGGACGTGATCACCAGTCGCCGCCCGGCGGTGATGATCTCGTTCATCGTGTGGAAGAATTCCTCCTGCGTCGAATCCTTGCCGGCGATGAACTGGACGTCGTCGATCAGCAGCAGATCCGCGTTCCGAAGCCGCTGCTTGAAGCCGATCGTGTCGTTTTCCTTCAGCGCGCGGATGAACTCGACCATGAACTTCTCGGCCGACATCGACACGACGCGCGAGCCACGATTGTGATGCGTGAAAGTATGGCCGATCGCGTGCAGCAGGTGAGTCTTCCCGCGCCCCGTTCCCCCGTGAATGAACAAGGGATTGAAGCTGACCGCCTTCGAGGTCGCCAGGGTCCGCGCCGCCGTCGCCGCCACTTCATTGGCCTTGCCGATCACGAACGTCTCGAACCGGTAGCGAGGATCGAAATTCGGAGCGTCCGGATCGCGCTCGGCCGGCGGCGGGGTCTCGTCCAGGATCAGCAACGGCGCCGGGCGAGGCGCATCCGACGCGGCGATGATCCTGACATCGCGGACGACCGGAAGCATCGTCTTCCACGCCAGCGACAGCCGCTCCCCGAAGTGGGAGCGAACCCAGTCGGCCATGAATTGGCTGGGCATGACGATGTCGAGCGTTCCGCTGTCCGGCTCGAACGTCCCGAGCTCGGCCGGCTTCAGCCAGCCGTCGAAGGTGCGGGCGCCAAGGTCACGCCGGATTCCAGTGCGGATCGATTCCCAAGCCGCGTCCAACGGCGCCGAAACGGGCGCTCCGGCTAGCTCAACAGACGAACTCGCTCCTCCGCCTTGCACGGCTCCGCGCCTCCCCAAAAGCCCCCATGCTCGAGACAAAAGCATCCCAATGCGCCCGATCCGAGTCGCGCGCCCGAGGCTTCTTTTCTCTCTTGCCCCCGGCGCGGATTCGCGCCCGGAAAGACCTTTCTGAAAGTGTCCGCGTCAGCTTTCAAGTGCCGTTTTTTCACGAAAGTGAAATAATGGGCCTTGACATAGGAATTGAGCCGAAACTGTAATAAATTGGCGGAAAACCGGTAAATTCTTGGTTATTTTATGGTTAATGCAACCGCGAATCGCGGAAATTGCTGCATTTTTTTGACAGTCCCTAAACGGGACGGGCCGCCGGTTTCCCGACGGCCCGCGACGCCCCCAATCTTCGGCCGGGAATTAACCGAGCGACGCAACCCTCTTTGACAGGCGCGAAAATTTCCGAGCAGCCGTGTTCTTGTGGATAACGCCGCGCGAAACGCCGCGGGCGATCTCCGGCTGCATCATTTTGAGAGCCTCGGCGGCCTCGGCCTTCTTGCCCGACTCGATCGCCGACTCGACGGCCTTGATGAAGGTCCGGATGCGGCTGATACGCGAATGGTTGATGGTCGAGCGCTTGGCGTTGCGGTGGATGCGCTTCTTGGCCTGCGGCGTGTTCGCCATTCTTCAAAAGTCCTCGTGTCCGGTCGAGCGTGAAAACTCGTCAGCTCAATGAAAAAGCGGCGCGAAAGCCAAACGGCCGCGCCGACGCGGGCGTTCCCTTACTCAGCGAGGCCCTGAAGGTCAACGCCGGCGGGCTCAATGCTGGCATCTCGGGCAATAGAATGTCGAGCGACCGCCCTGGACGATCCGCTTGACCGTCCCGCCGCGCCCGCACGGCTCACCCTCGCGGTCATAGACCGCGAAGGTCTTCGAGAAATAGCCCAGCTCGCCGTCCGGGGAGACGAAGTCGCGCAGGGTGGAACCGCCGGCCTCGATCGCTTCGGCGAGAACGTCGCGAATCGCGGTCACCAGCCGCTTCAGTCGCTCGAGCGAGACGGACCCGCTTGCGCGCCCCGGGTGGATCCCGGCGCGGTAAAGCGCCTCGCACACATAGATGTTGCCGAGCCCCGCGACGATCCTCTGGTCGAGCAGGAGCAATTTGATCGCCGCACTCCGGCCGCCGAGGCGGCGCCGAAGTTCGCGCGCGTCGAGGTCGAACGGTTCGGGACCGAGCGCCTTAAACGGCGGCCAGTCGTCGAGTTCTCCCGTCGGCACCAGGTCGACCGATCCAAATCGCCGTGGGTCGTTGAGCGCGAGCCTCTTTCCCTCATCGGTCTCGAGCAGGAGGTGATCATGCTTCTCGAGCCTCGCGTGGTCGATGCGCCAGCTTCCGGACATGCCGAGATGGAAGATCATCGTATCGTCGCGGTCGGTGTGGATCAGCCCGTATTTGGCCCGTCGGCCAAGGGCGGTGACCCTTGCGCCGGTGAGCCGCTGGCCGAGGTCCTGGGGGAAGGCATGGCGCAGGTCCGCCCTGCGGGCTTCCACTCGCGCGATGCGGCGCCCCTGAAGCACCCGCGCGAGGCCGCGGACGGTGGTTTCGACTTCGGGTAGCTCGGGCATCGCCCGGCGTATGGCGGAGGGCGACCAAGCCCGCTAGAGGCCCGAGCGCGATGAAAAGCCAAGTCAATTTCGGCGACCAGCGGGTTAGCCCAGAAGAGAAGACCCGTCGGGTCGGCGCGGTCTTCAGCTCGGTCGCCCGGCGCTACGACCTGATGAACGACCTGATGTCGGGCGGGATGCACCGGCTGTGGAAGGACCGCTTCGTCGCCCGGGTGAAGCCGAGGCCGGGCGAAACGATCCTCGACATGGCCGGGGGGACGGGCGATGTCGCGTTCCGGATGGCCCGCCGAGGCGCTCATGTCACGGTCGCGGACATCAATCCTGACATGCTCGCGGTCGGCAAGGAACGCGCGGAAAAGCACGCTCACGCCGGCCTCGAGTGGCGCGTCGAGAACGCGGAGGCGCTGTCCTTCCCCGATTCGAGCTTCGACGCCTACACGATCGTGTTCGGCATCCGGAACGTCACCGACATTCCGGCCGCGCTCCGGGAGGCGCACCGCGCGTTGAAGCGTGGCGGCCGCTTCTTCTGCATGGAGTTTTCATCGAGCGACTGGCCCGGCTTCTCGAAGTTGTACGAGACCTATGCCGCGAACGTGATCCCGCGCATCGGCAAGGCGGTGACTCAAGACGAGGACAGCTATCGCTATCTCGTCGAGAGCATTCGCCGCTTCCCTCGCCCGGACGCATTCAGGCGGATGATCGCTGAAGCCGGTTTCGTCCGTGCCGCGGCCGAGCCGATGCTCGGCGGACTGGTGACGATCCACTCGGGCTGGAAAATATGACGAACGACAGTTCGTCGTATCCCCGCGAAGGCGGGGATCCCGCCCAAGAAAACAAGGATCTGGGCTCCCGCCTTCGCGGGAGCACAGGCGAGTGACGACCTCGGTCACGCATCTCTTCCGGCTTCTGAAATGGGGTCGGACCCTCGCCCGTCACGGCGCTTTGACGGGGATCGAGGAAGATCCGCTGACCCCGCCGCCGGTGCGGCGGCTGGCGCGGATCGCCCGCTTCGGAGCCAGGATCCCGCCGACCCCCGACTATGCCAGGGCGCTGCAGGAGATCGGACCGGCCGCGATCAAGCTCGGCCAGGCGCTCTCCACGCGCCCGGACCTGGTCGGGGAACGGGCCGCGGAAAACCTGTCCCAGCTCCAGGACGACCTCCCTCCCGCGCCCTTCGAAGCCATCAAGCGCACGATCGAATCGTCGTTCGGGGTCCCCCTCGAGGCCCTGTTCGCCAAATTCGACGAGCATCCGGTCGGCGCCGCCTCGATCGCGCAGGTCCACCGCGCGACCACCACCGACGGGCGCGACGTCGCGGTCAAGGTGCTTCGCCCCGGAATCGAGGAGGAGTTCGCCAGAGCGATCGAGACCTATGAATGGGCGGCCGCCTACGTCGAGCGCTACGGCGGCGAAGCCGAGCGCCTCCGGCCACGGCTGGTCGTCGCCCATTTCCGCCAGTGGACCGCGCGCGAACTCGACCTCCAGCGCGAGGCGGCTTCCGCGTCGGAGCTTCGCGAGAACATGGTTGCCGAGCCCGGCTATTATGTCCCCGAGATCGACTGGCGCCGCACCGCTCGCCGGGTCCTGACGCTCGAATGGCTCGACGGGATCAAGCTCAACGACCACGAGGCGCTGATTGCGGCCAACCAGGACCGCAAGACGCTGGCCGCGACGTTGGTGCGCGCGTTCCTTCGCCAGGCGGTCGTCGACGGCTTCTTTCACGCCGACCTTCACCACGGGAATTTGTTCGCGCTTCCGGACGGCCGGATTGCTGCGATCGACTTCGGGATCATGGGGCGGATCGACCGGCGCGCGCGGGTCTGGCTGGCCGAGATCCTCTACGGGCTGATCACCGGCGATTATCGGCGGGTCGCCGAGATCCACTTCGAAGCGCAATATGTCCCGCCGCACCACAGCGTCCAGGAATTCACGACCGCGCTGCGCGCCGCCGGCGAGCCGATCCGCGGCTTGCCGGTCAAGGACATCTCGGTCGGGCGAATGCTCGAGAGCCTGTTCGCGATCACCCGCGACTTCGACATGCCGACGCAGCCGCACCTGCTGCTGCTCCAGAAGACGATGGTGATGAACGAAGGCGTAGCGACCGCGCTCGATCCCGACATCAACATGTGGAAGACCGCCGAGCCGTTTCTCAGCGACTGGATCCGTTCCGAGCTGGGTCCCGAGGCCTATTATGCCGACCGGATCATCGAACTCGTCCGCGCGGCGAAGAAAATCCCGGAGCTGATCCAGCGGCTCGACGAATATTACCCTCCTCACGGCGCGGCCCCTCCCCCGCCCCCGCTTCCGGACATCGCCGTCATCGAGCAGCGGAACTGGTGGGGCTACGCACTCGCCGGACTCGTCGGCGCGGCCGCGGCGGCCGCCGTCATGCTCGCTCTCGCCTGAGCTCTATTCGGCCGCCTCGGCCGTCCCGCCGCCGTTATAGGCCAGCACCGGCTTCCTCGCCGCCAGGGTCTCGTCGAGCCGGCGGCGCGGCGCATGGATTGGGGCCGCCTTCAGGCTCGGGTCGCCGGCCTTCGCCCGCTCGACGATCGCGCGGACCGCCAGCACGAACTGGTCGAGGCTCGCCTTGGATTCGGTCTCGGTCGGTTCGACCAGCATCGCGCCATGGACGACAAGCGGGAAATACATCGTCATCGGGTGGAAACCCTCGTCGATCAGCGCCTTGGCGAGGTCGAGCGTGCTGATGTCGCCCGCGAATCCTTTGTCGGAGAAGATCGCCTCGTGCATGCACGGGCCGCTCTTGGCGAAGGGCGCGTCGAGCACGTCCTCGAGGCTCCTCAGGATGTAGTTCGCATTGAGCACCGAATCCTCGGCGACCTGCTTCAACCCGTCGGCGCCGTGGCTGAGAATGTACGCGAGTGCCCGCGTGAACATGCCCATTTGCCCGTGAAATGCGGTCATTCGACCAAAGGTCCGCGGATGCTCCTCGCCCGCATTCTCCTCCTCGACCAGCTTGTAGCTGCCATCCGGGTACTTCGCGGCGAACGGCAGCGGGCCATAGGGCGCGAGCGCCTCCGACACGACGACCGGGCCGGATCCGGGCCCTCCCCCGCCGTGCGGCGTCGAGAAGGTCTTGTGCAGATTGATGTGCATCGCATCGATGCCGAGGTCGCCGGGGCGAACCTTGCCGACGATCGCGTTGAAGTTGGCGCCGTCGCAATAGACGAACGCGCCGACCGCATGGACCGCGTCGCTGATCGCCTTCATGTCCGGTTCGAACAGCCCGCAGGTGTTCGGGTTGGTGATCATCACCGCCGCGACGTCCGGCCCCAGCCGCGACTTCAAGGCGTCAAGATCGACGCGCCCGGCGGCATTGGCCGGGATGCTCTCGACGCGATAGCCGGCGAAGGCGGCCGTCGCGGGGTTCGTTCCGTGCGCGCTTTCGGGCACCAGCACGACCTCGCGCTTGTCGCCCCGCGCCTCGAGCGCCGAGCGGATGCAGAGCAGCCCGCACAGCTCGCCGTGCGCACCCGCCTTGGGGCTCATCGCGACGCCGTACATTCCGGTGAGGTCGATCAGCCAGAATGCGAGCTCGTTGATCACCTGCAGTGCGCCCTGGACCGTCTCCTGCGGCTGCAGCGGATGGACGTCGGCGAAGCCCGGCATCCTCGCCACCTTCTCGTTGAGGCGCGGGTTGTGCTTCATCGTGCACGAGCCGAGCGGGAACAGGCCGAGGTCGATCGCGTAATTCTGCCGCGACAGGCGGGTGTAGTGGCGAACGGTTTCGGGCTCGCTGAGGCCGGGGAGATCGATGGGACCGTTGCGCTCCAGCCCGCCGAGTCTGTTCCCCGGCGAAAGCCGGGGCCCAGGAGCGCCGGAAGGCGCTGCTCCCGAAGCGCCCTGGACCCCGGCCTTCGCCGGGGAACTCTCGAAGTCCACTCCGGTCTGCTCGGTCGAGCCGATCTCGAAGATCAGCGGCTCCTCGAGCATCAGCGCGCGATTGCCGGTCACGGTCTGCGCATCACCCTGCTCGTTCGCCGGCGCCGACGGCCGCCAGCCCGACGGATTGACGGTCATTGGAGCACCTCCCTCAGGGCGGCTTCCAGGGCGACGATATCGTCGTCCGTGACGGTTTCCGTGACCGCGACGACGAGCCCATTCTCCAGCGCTTCGACGCCTGGGTACAGCCGGCCGAGCGACACGCCGCCGAGCACTTGCCGTTCGACCATCGCATGGACCGCAGGCCGGGCCTCGACCGGGAGCTTCAGGGTGAATTCGTTGAAAAAGCCGTCGTTGACCAGCTCGACGCCGGGGATCGCGGCGAGCCGCCGCGCGACGTCGCACGCGCGCGCGTGATTCAGGGAAGCGAGCTGCCGCAGCCCTTTTTCGCCGAGCAGGGTCATGTGGACCGAGAACGCCAGAGCGCACAGGCCCGAGTTGGTGCAGATGTTCGACGTCGCCTTCTCGCGCCGGATATGCTGCTCGCGGGTCGACAGCGTCAGCACGAAGCCGCGCTTGCCCTCCGCGTCCACGGTTTCTCCGGCAAGTCGTCCCGGCATCTGCCGGACGAACTTCTCGCGCGTCGCGAACAGACCGACATAGGGCCCGCCGAACTGCAGCCCAACGCCGATCGACTGCCCCTCTCCGACGACGATGTCGGCGTCCATCTCCCCCGGCGAGCGGATCAGCCCCAGCGCGACCGGCTCGGTGACGACGGCGATCAGCAACGCGCCCTGGGCATGCGCGGCCTCGGCGATGGGCGCCAGATCGGTGATCCGGCCGAGGATGTCGGGATACTGGACCACCACCGCGCTGGTTTCCCTGTCGATCGCGGCGATCAGCTTCTCGGCATCGCTCTTGGCCGAAAGCTCGGGAAGCGAAGTCTCGAGCCTGTCCTCCGTGAACTTCGCCATGGTTCTGGCGACGCTGACATAATGCGGGTGCACGCCGGAGGAGATGATTGTCCGGTTCCGCCGAGTGATGCGGTGGCCCATGACGATTGCTTCCCACATCGCCGTCGAGCCGTCGTACATGGACGCGTTCGCGACTTCGCACCCCAGCAGCCGCGCGACCTGCGTCTGGAATTCGAACAGCATCTGCAGCGTGCCCTGCGCGATCTCGGGCTGGTAGGGCGTGTAGCTGGTCAGGAACTCGCCGCGCTGGATGATGTGGTCGACGCTCGCCGGCACATGGTGCCTGTAGGCCCCGCAGCCGAGGAAGAAGGGCACATCGTCCGCGACCATGTTCTTGCGCGACAGGGCCGACATGTGCCGCTCGACCGCCATTTCGGAGGCATGCATCGGAAGGCCCTCGATCGGACCTCTCAGCCGCACCTCGTCAGGTACGTCGCGGAACAAATCGTCGATCGAGCTCGCGCCGATCACCCGTAGCATCTCGCTGCGGTCGGCGCCGCTCAGCGGCAGGTAACGCATCAGTTGGGCTTCCTCATGATGAAGCGAAGACGGACGTAATCGGCAACATTGGAGCCGAGACGGTCGGCGACCGCGGCAGCGACCTCGGCGCGCTCCGCTTCGGGCACCTGGGCGCGGTCGAGCCAGCCCTCGCGAAAGGTCGTCACCCAGGCGGCCACACCGTGATCGATGGGGGTCGGCCGCTCGATCAGACGCGCATCGAGCTCCCGAAACCCGGCCGCCTCATAGACCGCGACGAACTCGCGCGGAGACGCATACCAGTTGCTCGCCCCGATCGGCGGGACGTAACCGCGGATGATCAGCTCCTCGTCGAGCGCTTCACGCAATTGCGCAAGATTGCCCTCGCCGCCCATTTCGCCGGCGAAGCGGCCGCCGGCTTTGAGCGCGCGGAAGATCGCCCGCGCCGCCCGCTCCTTCTCCAGCACCCAGTGCAGGGTCGCATTGGAGAAGGCCGCGTCGAACTCGGCCGCGAACGGCATGTCCGCCGCGTCCATCAGCACCGCGTCGATGCCCTTCGCGCGCGCCGACTCGATCATGTCCGGCGAATTGTCGATCCCGAGCACGGTCGCGCCTCGCTCGACGATCTTCCTGGTCAGCGTGCCCTCGCCGCAACCGACGTCGAGAATGCGGTCGCCCGGCCTGGGGTCGAGCAGGTCGAGCGCCGCCGCGCCAAGCTCGGCGACGAAGGCGCCGACGGTCGCGTAATCCGCGGCGTTCCACTTGCTGGTCGAGACGGCTGCTGGACTCAAAGTGTCTTGACCCAATCGCGGTAGGACGCCTCATCCATCAGTCCTTCGAGCTCGCCTTGATCGGTGATCTTCAACTTGAAGAACCAGCCCTCCCCTTCGGGATCGCTGTTGATCAGCGCCGGGTCGTCGACGACGGCCTGATTGCCCTCGGTCACTTCGCCCGAGATCGGGGCATAGATGTCCGACGCGGCTTTCACCGACTCGACCACGGCCGCCTCCTGCCCCTTGCTCACCCGGCGGCCGGCTTCCGGCACTTCGGCGAAGACGATATCGCCAAGCGCTTCCTGCGCGTGGTTCGAGATTCCAACGGTCGCGGCATCGCCCTCGACCCGAACCCATTCGTGCTCCTTGGTGAAATAGAGGCTCATGCGGAAGCTCCCTTGCGGTGATAGCGGTGGGCGACGAACGGCATCTGCGCGATGCGCGCTTCGAACAATTTGCCGCGCTGCTCGAGCTTCAGGGCGGTTCCGGCCTCGGCGAGCGGCGTCGCGACATAACCCATGGCGATCGGGCGCTGCAGGGTGGGCGAGAAGCCGCCACTGGTGATTCGGCCGACTTCAGTGCCTTCGCCATCGAGCACCAGCGCGCCTTCCCGCACGGGCTGCCGGCCATCGACATCGAAGCCGACGCGCTTCCGCGGCGGTCCGTTTTCCAGCTCGCCGAGAATCCGCGCCGTCCCGGCAAAGCCGCCCTCGGCTCGCCGGCGCTTGTTGATCGCGAAGTTGAGGCCGGCCATGACGGGGGTCGTCGAGCGGTCGAGGTCGTGGCCGTAGAGCGGAAGCCCCGCCTCCAGCCTCAGCGAATCGCGAGCGCCAAGGCCGATCGGCTTCGCCGCCTCATGGGCGGTGATCGCGTTGGCCAGGCTGGCCGCGCCGCTCGCCGGGACCGAAATCTCGAAGCCATCCTCACCGGTATAGCCGGAGCGGCTGATCCAGAGATTCAGCCCCAGCGCATGAAAGGCGCGGCCCTCCATGAAGCTCAGCTCGCTAACGCCGGGGACGACGGTCTCGAGCACCTCGGCCGCACGAGGGCCCTGGAGCGCGAGCAAAGCCTGCTCCTTCATGTGATCGAGCACGACTCCGCCAGGCAGCCTCCGCTCGAACTCGGCGATGTCGCCGTGCTTGGTGGCGCCATTGACGACGACATAGAAGTCCTCGCCCCGGCGCGTCGCCATCAGGTCGTCGATGATCCCGCCGTTCTCGTCCAGCAGAAGCGAATATTTGAGCTTCATGTCCGCCGCCCCCCGGAAGTCCCCGGGCATCAGCTTCTCGAGCGCGACGTCCACCCCCTGGCCGTGGAACAGCAGCTGGCCCATGTGACTGACGTCGAACAGGCCCGCGTTCTCGCGGGTCCATGTGTGCTCGGCAATGATCCCTTCATATTGAACCGGCATTTCGTAGCCGGCGAACGGAACCATGCGCGCGCCCTTCGAGCGATGCCAGCCGTCAAGCGGAAGCGTTTGGGGGTTCTCACCGGCCGGGCTGCTGTTTTCGTTGGTCATGGTCGCTCCGCATCAGGTGACGACAGCCAACGCCCAGGCGAGCTCATCGGCCATCGCCCCCGTCTGTCTTGAGCGCCTGAGAGCTTTGCCCCTTCGGCGGCCCGCCTTCGCGCAAGACTTCCCTTGGGCTCCGGCGAACACTTTCCAGACTGTCAGGCGCGCGCGGTCCCTGTGCCTGAGAGATTCCGGGGGCGGTTGCTCCTTCGGCGTCCCCCGGATCATGGGACCCCATCAAAGTGGCACTTTGATGGAAACCCTACGTCCGGGGAAACTCTCCCGCGCGGCCTTCCGGCGCTTGTCGCGCCGGTGACGCGCGCGGCCTTGGCCTCCACGCGCGCGCGAGTCAATCATTCGAAGCCTAGCGCGTCGCGTTGTACTTGAGCTGGTCCTGGGTCAGCTGGAAGCCGACGAGATGCTCGAACGTCGCGCTGGCAACCGCGGCCCGTGTCCCCGGATCGCTCAGCGGATCGACCGCCGCCTCCGCTTCGCCCGCCTTGCGCGGCCGGGTGAGGATCCGCCGAACGTTCTCGGGCAAGGTCGCGGCGGCGCGGTTGACCCGGATGGTCCCCTGGACGCGAGTCCAGGAGTGCTGACCGCCGGCGGGGAAGTTCAGCACGGCCTGGCCGATCTGCTTGGCGGCGATTCGCCCGCCGCCCTGGAGGGCAACGTTGAAATAGGGGAGGACGACCTGGCGGGCCGGGCCGGCGTCGCGGCGGAGGCCGACGACCGTGAAGGTCGCGGTCGAAACGATGTCGCTGCCGGCATCCTGGCAGGTGGCGCGAACGTCGCTGATGAACGCCGTCACATCGATCGCGCGCGAATCCCTGCTGCTGGGCGGATCGAACAAGGTGATGTCACCGGTCCCGGCGGGCACGCCCGCGATCGGGCAGGCGCTGCGGACGGCATAGACGCCGCCCTCGAACACGTCGCCGCGCTGGACGCACGCGCTGAGCAACATCGGGGCAAGCAGGGCGACAAAGCGAAGCTTCATGGGTTGCGCGGGTCCTTTGGAAACAAGCGTAGGCGTCGGAGCGGCGTTCATAGGAAGGGCCTTCTAAGGCTGCAAGCGAAGGCTTACATGCCTGTCTCCATGCTGAACCGCCCGCCACTCAAGGTGCTGATCGCAGCTCCCCGCGGCTTTTGCGCCGGGGTCGACCGGGCGATCCAGATCGTCGAGCTCGCCATCCAGCGATTCGGAGCGCCGGTCTTTGTTCGGCACGAAATCGTCCACAACCGCTTCGTCGTCGATCGGCTCCGGAAGATGGGCGCGGTCTTTGTCGACGATCTCGACGAGGTGCCCGATGACCGCCCGGTCGTCTTCTCCGCGCACGGCGTTCCCAAGGCGGTGCCCGCCGAGGCCCAGAGCCGCGGCCTCGCTTACGTCGACGCGACCTGCCCGCTCGTTTCCAAGGTCCATCGTCAGGCCGAGCGCCTGATCGCCGACGGCCGCCATATCATCTTCGTCGGCCACTCCGGCCATCCCGAAGTCATCGGCACGTTCGGACAGGTTCCGGCCGGATCGATCACCCTGGTCGAGACGGTGGACGACGTCGCGAGGCTCGAAGCGGCCGACCCTGACAATCTCGCATTCCTGACCCAGACCACATTGTCCGTCGATGACACCGCCGCGATCGTCGGGGCCCTGAAGGCGCGCTTTCCCGTTATCCGCGCGCCGCGCAGCGAAGACATTTGCTACGCGACCTCCAATCGGCAGGCGGCGGTGAAGGCGATCGCGCCCCAATGCGACCGGATGCTGGTGATCGGCGCCCCCAACAGCAGCAACTCCCTGCGCCTCGCGGAAGTCGCGGAGCGGATGGGAGTCCCGGCGCGCCTGATCGAACGCGCCGGGGACATCGACTGGGATTGGCTGGGCGAGCCCCGAACGGTCGGGATCACCGCCGGAGCGTCCGCCCCGGAAGTGCTCGTCCGCGAGGTCGTCGATGCGCTGAGCGAGCGGTTCGAAGTCGCCGAGCAAGAGGACGATCACGTTCCCGAACGCATGATCTTCAAGCTTCCGCGCGAGCTCGTCGCCTAGTGGCCGATCTGCCGCTCGTCGAAATCTTCACGGATGGCGCATGCCGCGGAAACCCCGGACCAGGCGGTTGGGCTGTCCTCCTGCGGGCGGGCAAGACGGAGCGCGAAATCTCGGGCGGCGAGGCGCTCACCACCAACAACCGGATGGAACTGACGGCGGCGATCCAGGGCCTGGAGGCGCTCAAGCGGCCGTGCCGGGTCGAGCTCCACACCGACAGCAATTACGTTCGGGACGGGATCACGCGGTGGATCCACAAATGGCGGCAGAACGGTTGGCGCACCTCGGACAAGAAGCCGGTCAAGAATGCCGAGCTGTGGCAGCAACTGATCGAGGCCGCCGAGCCGCACCGGGTCGAATGGCACTGGGTCAAGGGCCACAGCGGCCATCCTGAAAATGACCGCGTCGATGCGCTGGCCTGCGAAGAAGCGGACCGGCAGCGCATGGCCCACCGTCTTTGATGAACAAGAGTTAACTGGCGAAGCACGGCCGCACGCCCTAGCCGCCCGCCGCACCGACTCTCTCGTATCCCTGTTCGATAGGGCGGCGGGGGGAGGCAGGCATCTGCTTCCCCCATCGCCCCTCAGGCGAAGCGATTCGGGAAGAACATCGCCGAATCGATGTGCGCGACGCCGGGATGCGGCGCTTCCCTCAGCAGCTCGGCCGAAGCGAGGCGGGCCGCCGCGGGCGCGGTCTGGATCCCGAAGCCCCCCTGCCCCGCGCACCAGAAGAAGTTCGGAGCGTCCGGATCGAACCCGTAAACCGGCAGCCGGTCCGGAGCGAAGGTCCTCAGGCCCGCCCAGCTCCGCTCGACCCGCTCGACCGGCCAGTCGACCACCTGCTCGAACCGATCGATCGCGGTCGCGATATCGATCTCTTCCGGAGCGGCATCGCATGGGTCGGTCGGAATTTCGTCGTGTGGGCTCAGCCAGATGGTGCGGTCGCTCTCGCCCTTGAAATAGAATGTGCCTCCCGCATCATCGACGAGCGGAAGGTCGCGAAGGCCCGTGTGGCCGACACGCAGCTGGACCATCGTCCGGCGCTTGGGCTCGATTCCGAGCGGCCGGACGCCACAGGCCCTGGCGACATTGTCCGCCCAGGCGCCGGCGGCATCGACGAGGATCTCCGCCACGAGCTCGGAGCCATTATCGAGCGCGATTGCCCATCGGTCGCCCCGGCGCCTTGCACTGACCAGCCTGGTGTCGGTCGCCACTTCGCCGCCGCGACGGCTGAACAATCGCAGATAAGCGGCGTGCAACGCCGCGACATCGATGTCCGCGCACCCGGGCTCCAGCACCCCATGTTGCCATTCGGGCCGGATCCCAGGGACCAACCGCGCAAGCTCGGCGCGCTCGATTCGCCGCGATTCGACTCCGGCGGGAAGCTCGGCCCAGCCCCCGCGCGAAATGTGCAGCGCTCCGCGGGTTCTGAGGAAACTCCGATCCGAGAAATCCGGCGGGGGCCGGTCGAGGAACTCGCGCGACGCCGCCGTCAGCCCGGCCACGTTCTCCCCGCCATAGCTCTCCAGCCAGAAGGCCGCCGAGCGGCCGGTCGCATGAAAGCCGCAATTCGATTCGGACTCGATGATCAGCGACCGGCGCCTGCCCGCGATTTCGGCTCCAAGGCCGGCGCCCGCGATCCCGCCGCCGACGATTATCACTTCCCAGTCAGGCATTTCGGCCACGGTTACGAATTGGAAAGCCGCGCCGTCTAGTGGTGTGCGCCATGTTCAACGGCCCATTTACCGGACTCCTGCTCGGCCTGCTTGCCGTCCTGCTCGTCGTGGCGGCGCTGATCGATGTGCGCACGTTCACGATTTCGAACCGGCTGAACCTGGCGGTCGCGCTGCTCGCGCCGCTCTACTGGCTGTCGGTCTCGCTGACGCCGTGGCCGGGAATCGCGATCCAGCTCGCCGCCGGAGCCGCGGTGTTCCTGCTGCTCGCCCTAGCATTCTTCGCGGGCATGATGGGCGGCGGCGACGTCAAGCTCGCGGCCGCACTGGCGCTGTGGTTCCCGCCGGGAGTCACCGTGAAATTTCTCGTGCTGATGTCGATTGCCGGCGGAGTGCTGACCCTGGCCGTTCTCGGCTGGCATCGGCTGAAGCAACGCGAGGGTCGTCCGGAAATTCCATACGGGGTCGCGATCGCTTTCGGCGGGCTCGCGATTCTCACCCAACGGTTTCTTAACCAATTTGCCTGATTTGTGAGGCTGTTCAGAGGGCCCTTCGAGGGGAGGCGATCACGCCATGAATGTGAAGAAGCTCGCTCTGCTGGTTGGAGCACTGGTCATCGCGGTGATCACCGCCGTCATGGCCAAGAATATGTTCGCAGGGGCAGGAGCTCAGCAGGCCGCCGCGGCGCCCGCCGTTCCGGTCGGCCCCAAGATCCTGGTCGCCAAGAAGGCGCTGACTGTCGGCACGATCATCGATGCCGAGAGCTTCACCTATCAGCCGTGGCCCAAGGAGCTGATGCAGAGCGCTTATTATGTCGAAGGCGCCGCTGACGGCGATCCCAAGGCTCTGCTCGGAACGGTCGTGCGCTACGCGATCACGGCCGGCCAGCCGATCACTCGCGGCGCGCTCGTCGGCCCGCAGGACCGCGGCTTCCTCGCCGCGGCGCTCGGCCCGGGCATGCGTGCCATCACGGTGCCGGTCAACGCTTCGACCGGTGTCGCGGGCTTCGTCTTCCCGGGCGACCACGTCGATCTCGTCCTGACCCAGGAGGTCGAGGGCGGCGGCGACGGGCCCAAGCTCAAGGTTTCCGAGACGATCGTCCGCAACATCCGGGTGCTCGCGACCGACCAGCGCATCACCGAGAAGGACGCGGAAGGCAAGACCGTCGTCAAGACCTTCAACAACGTGACCATGGAGGTCACTCCGCGGATCGCCGAGAAGATCGCGGTCGCGCAGAGCATCGGCACGCTGTCCCTGTCGCTTCGTTCGCTCGCCGACAACACGGCCGAGCTGGAGCGCGCGGTCGCGGCCGGCGACGTGAAGGTCCCCGACAACGCCAACCCGGCGCAGGAGCGTCAGCTGCTGCTCGCGGTCGCCAATCGGCCGATCGACAGCAACACGACCTTCAGCACGGGCGGCGACGTGTCGCGCTTCCAGCGCCGCACCGTCCCGGCTCGCTCGGGTCCGCAGTTCGCTCAGGCCGCGGCCGGAGTGGGCAATGGCGTCAGCAATGCCCTTGGCGGGGCCGTGGCTGGTGCCGGTCCCGTCGTGCGCATCGCGCGCGGCAATAGTGTCACCGTCGTTCCGGTGGGAGCTCGCTAAAATGAAGTATCGCAATATCACTCGCCGGGCGCGTCTCGGCACCGCCATCGGGGCGCTGGCGCTCTGCCTCGGCACCCTCACGGTAAGCGATCCGGCAGCCGCCGCGCCTCGCACCTACCGTCCGTCGAGCCAGGTATTGCTGTCGACCGGCGAAGGACAAATGGTCAATGTGTCGCGCAAGATCGCCGACGTGTGGATCTCGAACCCCGACGTCGCCGACGTGCATGTCACCAATGCGCGCCAGCTGAACCTGTTCGGAAAGAAGAACGGCGAAGCGACGGTGATCGCGACGGCCGCCGACGGCTCGGTGGTTTACGCGACCGACGTTCGCGTCAGCCAGAACCTGTCGTCGGTGAACGAGGTGCTTCGCGCGGCAATGCCCGACTCGAGCATCGCGGTCACGACGGTCGGCCAGGTCGCCGTGCTCAACGGCACCGTCGCCTCGCCGCAGGACGCGGCCCAGGCGCAGGCGATCGTCACTTCGCTGCTCAACCCGGGCAAGAAGGAAGGCGACGCGCTCGACATCATGCCGATCAACCGGCTGAGGACCGCGACTCCGCTGCAAGTGACCCTCAAGGTTCGGATCGCCGAGGTCAGCCGTTCGCTGCTGAAGCAGATCGGCGTCAACCTGCTGGCCAGCGACGCGACCAGCGGGTTTCAGTTCGGTGTGGCCAAGGGCGGCGGCATCGCCCTGCCCGTCGCCGGCTCGGAGACCCAGTTCCCGCCGCAGGTGATTCGCAGTCCGATCGGGACGACCTTGTCGGCCGGCGGCAAGCTGTTCGGCCTCGACATCCTGTCGTCGCTCGACTTGGCGGAAGTCGACGGCCTCGTCACCACGCTCGCCGAGCCGAACCTGACGGCTCTGTCGGGCGAGACCGCGAGCTTCCTCGCGGGCGGCGAGTTCCCGGTCCCGATCTCCCAGGCGCTCGGCTCGATCTCGATCGAGTACAAGCAATATGGCGTCGGTCTCGCCTTCACTCCGATCGTTCTTGCCGACGGCCGCATCTCGATGCGCGTCCGGCCGGAAGTCAGCGAGTTGTCGGACGCCGGTAGCGTCAGGCTCAACGACTTCGTCATCCCGGCGCTGACGACCCGTCGCGCCGAAACGACGGTCGAGCTCGGCTCGGGTCAGAGCTTCATGATCGCCGGCCTGCTCAAGAACAGCAACAACAACAATATCGACAAGGCGCCGTTCCTCGGCGACCTCCCGATCATCGGCGCGTTGTTCCGGTCGACGAAGTTCCAGCGTCAGGAGACCGAGCTGGTGATCGTCGTCACGCCCTATCTCGTACGTCCGGTCTCGCGGCAGATTGCCGTCCCGACGGACGGCTACCGCGCTCCCGACGACGGCCAGATGTGGCTCCAGGGCCAAACATTCAAAGGCGCCAGCGGCTCGGTCACCCCGGTCGCCGTTCCGGCGACGGTTTCGCCCGGCGC